>NZ_JBEXLM010000046.1:0-39447 GCF_040609975.1 Micromonospora sp. NPDC004551
GGCCACCGACATCGTCGCCCACAACTGGAACAGCTGAGCCAACACCACTGGCCGGCACCCCGAACGACGGGGTGCCGGCCAGTGGCGTATCCAGGGCGTCGGCGTCCCGGCGGCGCGTACAGTCGGGCGGTGGACCGTACCGAATCCCTGCCGGCGCAAACCCTCCCACCTGGCGTGGGCTCCACGGACCCGGGCAGCGTGCTGCTGCCCGGGCACGACGTCCCGTTGGGGCGCTACACCACGGTGCGCCGGTTGCTGCCGCAGCGGCAGCGGCGGCTGGTCGGCGCCTGGTGCTTCGTCGACCATTTCGGACCGGACGACGTGGCCGAGCGTCCCGGCATGGAGGTGCCGCCGCACCCGCACACCGGGCTCCAGACGGTCACCTGGCTGCTCGACGGCGAGATCCTGCACCGGGACAGCCTGGGCAACGTCCAGCCGATCCGTCCGGGCCAGCTCAACGTGATGACCTCGGGGCACGGCATCAGCCACTCCGAGCGCTCGCCCCTGGTGCACCCGCCGCTCATGCACGGCGTGCAGCTCTGGGTGGCGCTGCCGGATCCGGCCCGGGCCGGCGCGGCCGACTTCGCCCACCACGCCGACCTGCCCCGCTGGAGCGACGGCGACCTCGACGTGACCCTGCTCGTCGGCGAGGTCGGCGGGGAACGCTCCCCGGCCGTGGTGCACACCCCGCTGGTCGGCGCCCAGCTCGAGGTCCGCGGTCCGGCGCCGGCCACGCTGCCGCTGCGCCGCGACTTCGAGTACGGGCTGCTCGCCATGTCCGGCTCCGCCGAGGTGGACGGGGTGGCCCTCGCCCCCGGCGCGCTGCTCTACCTGGGCGCCGGCCGGGACACGTTGACCCTGCGGGCCGCCCCGGGCAGCCGGCTGCTGCTGCTCGGCGGCACCCCGTTCGAGGAACCGCTGGTCATGTGGTGGAACTTCGTGGGCCGCTCGCACGAGGAGGTCGCGGCCGCCCGGGAGGATTGGATGGCGGGCCGGCGGTTCGGCACCGTCGCCGACGACGCGGCGCCTCCGCTGCCGGCCCCGGCGCTGCCCACGACCCGGCTCAAGGCGCGGGACCGGCACGGCACCACGCTCGGCTGAATGCCCCGCCCCGCCCCGGGTAGACGGCGGGCATGCCCACCACCAGTGCGATTTCCAGTGTCGAGGACAAGAAGCGGCTGGTCCGCCGGCTCGCCGGGGACGGGCGGGGGTTCGCCGAACGGTACGGGTTCCGGGTCACGAACAACCCGTCCCAGCTGTTCCAGGTGCTCTACCTGTCCGTTCTGCTCGCCCGGCGGGGTGACTTCCACAAGGCGGTCGACGCCGCGACGGGGTTGCGCGACGCCGGCTGGGACAGCGCCGCCCGGCTGGCCCGTTCGCTGCACGGCGACCGGGTCGGGGTGCTGCGCGCCGCCGGGCAGCGCGGTGACGTGGACGCGCTCGCCGCGACGCTCGGTGACCTGGCGCAGAAGGTGGTCGACGCCTACCGGGGCGACCTGCGCCGGCTCCGCACCGAGGCGCACCAGGATCCGGCCCGGGAGCGGCGGTTGCTGACCGCGCTGCCCGGGGTGGACGACGAGGTGGCCGACCTGTTCCTGCGCGAGGCGCAGGCGGTGTGGCGGGAGGTGGCGCCGGTGGCCGACCGGCGGGCGCTCGCGGCGGCGCGCCGGTTGGGGCTGGGGCGCTCCGCCGACGACCTGGCCGGGCTGGCCGGCAGCGGCGAGTCGGAGCGGCTGGCCTGGCTGGTCGGCGCACTGGCCCGGGTGGACCTGGAGAAGCGGTACGCCGAGGTGGCCCCGTGACCGAGACGTGCCCCGGGCCACAATCCCGCGATACTCACCCGTTCGGCTGATGCCCTGTCGTATGATGATCGTGGCAGCGATGCCCGCCCGGTTCGGGCGAACATCCACCGCCTGTCGGTCGCGACCCGGTTCGGGCGCGGACCGGCGGGGACAGGTGCTGCGTGGCGCCCCAGGTTGCGGTTCGCGACCCGGGGCGCCCGCCTGTCTCCGCCGTTGGTGGCGCTCACTGGGCGAGGCTGGCGAGCAGGTTCACCGTGGCGGCGATGATGACCGCGCCGAACAGGTACGACAGCAACAGGTGCCGCAGCGCCGTCCGGCGCATCTCCGAGCTGCTCAGGTCGGTGTCGGACACCTGGAAGGTCGCGCCCACGGTGAAGCCCACGTACGCGAAGTCGGAGAAGGTGGGCGGCTCGTCCTGGTGGAAGTTGATCCCGCCGGGCTCACCGCTGTAGTAGAGCCGGGCGTACCGGGTGGTGAAGACGGTGTGCACCACGAACCACGAGACCACGATGCTGAGCACACCGAGTCCCCCGTAGAGGTCCCGGGGCAGTCCGGGCGGGACGCTGTGCGCGGTGGTCAGCACCAGACCGACCGCCAGCAGGCTGGCCAGGCAGGCGGCCAGCAGCAGCACGTCGCGCGTCGCCCGGCTCGGGTCCTCCAGCTTCGCCAACCGGGCGGTCCGGGCGGCGTCCAGCCGGGACAGCCGTCCCCACTGCAACGCCAGCCAGCTCAACGCGGCGCCGTCCCAGCCGACGAGCGGGGCGAGGGCCGGCGTGAACATGGCGGCGGCGGCAGCGGCGGCCAGGACACCGACCAACGCCATCACCACGAGCTGGACCGCCGCCGGCACGTGGCCGTGGACCCGCACGGCCGTCCGGCGCGGCACCGGACGGGTCAGATGCCGCGCAGGTGCTGCGACACCCGCGGGTGCCGGTCCCGGGCCTGCGCCGCGCGCTGCGACCGGCCCACCTCGGGGGCGGCGTCGATGCCGGCCGAGCGGGCCACCTCGGTGCCGTTGGCATAGTCCACCGGCGGCAGCGCCCGCAGCGCCTTCAACACCTCCGGCGGCGCGCCCTCCCGTTCGGCCTCCTGGATGACGTCGTCCTTGCCGGCCGGGTAGTCCAGCGCGGACAGGTACTCGAGGACGTCCGTGTAACTCGCCATGGGTGGGGCTCCTCGCGCCAGGTAGTTGCGGTCACGACCGGCGGCGGTTACCCGCCGGACCGCGGGTCACGCCCGCCACCGGTGGAAATCCGCCGCCGTTTCCGGGCCGCCGTTACGGGTAGCCGCGCGGTGTTGAGCACCGAAGGGGGTACCACCCATGCACTACCTCACGTTCGTCGGCCGGGTGGCGCGGCGTACCGGGACGTCCCAGGAGCGGGCGACGGAGCTGACGCAGGCCACGCTGGCGACGCTCACCGACCGGTTGACCGGCGGTGAGGTGCTGGATCTCGCCGCGCAGCTGCCGAAGCCGCTGCAGGGCCTGCTCAAGCCGGATCCCCGCGCCGAGGCGGCCGACCGCTTCGGGGCGGCCGAGTTCGTCGCGCGGGTGTCCGTGCGGGCCGGTGTCGACGAGAAGACCGCCCGGGACGGGGTGCGCGCGGTGTTCTGCACCCTGCGCGAGGCGATCACCGGTGGGGAGTTCCAGGACGTCGTGGTCCAGCTGCCGCGCGACTTCCGGGACATGGTGGAACCGGCCCTGGCGCCCGCCGCGGCCCGCCGCTGACCGCCGCGCCGGCCCCGGTCAGGCGACCGTTCCGGAGGCCCGCAGGGCGGCGATCCGCGCCGCGTCGAGGCCGGCCTCGGCCAGCAGCTCGTCGGTGTGCTCACCGGGCCCCGGCGGCGGCCGGCGTACGGCGGTGGGGGTGGCCGAGAAACGCGGGGCGGGGGCCGGCTGGACGACCCCGTCGGGCGCGACGAAGACCTCCCGCGCGGCCAGGTGCGGGTGCTCCGGGGCCTCGGCCCAGTCGAGCACCGGCGCCACGCAGGCGTCCGAGCCGGCCAGCAGCGCGGCCCACTCGTCCCGGCTGCGGGTGCGGAACAGCCGGGCCCAGGCGGCTCGCAGCGCCGGCCAGTTCGCCGGGTCGTGCCGGTCGGGGGCCTCGTCGCCGTCGAGCGGGAAGCCGGTGAGCCGGACCAGCTCGTCGTAGAACCGCGGCTCCAGCGCGCCCACCGCGAGGTGCCGCCCGTCGGCGCACTCGTACGTGTCGTAGAACGGCGCGCCGCCGTCGAGCAGGTTCACCCCGCGCGGGTCCTGCCACATGCCGGCGCGGCGCAGCGCGTGGATCTGGGTGGCCAGCACCGACACGCCGTCCACGATGGCCGCGTCGACCACCTGGCCGGGGGCGCCGGCGCGGACCGCGTACAGCGCTGCGACGACGCCGAGGGCCAGCATCATCCCGCCGCCGCCGAAGTCGCCGAGCAGGTTCATGGGCGGCACCGGGCGTTCGCCGGTCCGGCCCACGCCGTGCAGCGCTCCGGTCAGCGCCAGGTAGTCGATGTCGTGCCCGGCGGTGTGGGCCAGCGGGCCGTCCTGCCCCCAGCCGGTCATCCGCCCGTACACCAGTTTGGGGTTGACGGCGTGGCAGTCGTCCGGGCCGAGGCCGAGCCGCTCGGTGACGCCCGGCCGGAAGCCCTCGACCAGCGCGTCCGCCCCGGCGACCAGGGCCAGCACCACCTCGCGCCCCTCCGGGGACTTGAGGTCGACGGCGATCGAGCGGCGGTTGCGGTTGAGCAGGTCGCCCGGGACGTCACCGAAGCCACCGCCGCCGATCCGGTCCACCCGCACCACGTCCGCGCCGAGGTCGGCGAGCATCATGGCGGCGAAGGGTCCGGGCCCGATGCCGGCCAGCTCGATCACCCGTAGGCCGGTCAGCGGCCCCTGACTGCTCATCGCGCCACCATAGGGCCCCGGCGCGGCGGGCACCATGCTCCCCGGCCCGCACAGCGGTTGACCAGGGCAATCATCCGGGCCGCCACTTGGCGTGCGCGTTGAGGTTGCCCTAACCTTGAGGCGGCGAGGGGAGTACTTCCCACGAACCATTCCGGTCAGTACGGCGGGCCCCGGGCGCGCCTCGGGTGGTTGCCCACCAACGGTGGGTGAAGGAGACCTCGGACATGGCACCGTGTTCGAGGAGGCTCCATGACCGAGTTGTCGTACCTGTCCGCCGCCGAGTTGTCGTCGGTCGGCACCCCCACCCTCTGGGCGGTGACCATCGCCGGCGTGCTGGCGCTGCTGGTGCTCGACTTCCTGGTCACCCGGAAGCCGCACGAGGTCTCCCTGAAGGAGGCGCTGGGCTGGTCGGCCTTCTACATCGCCCTGCCGCTGGCCTTCGGCGCCTGGGTGTGGGGCCGCTACGGCTCCGAGCTGGGCATCCAGTATCTCACCGGATACCTGGTGGAGAAGTCGCTCTCGGTCGACAACCTCTTCGTCTTCATGCTGCTGCTGGCCGCGTTCGCGGTGCCCGCCGTGCTGGCCCAGCGCGTGCTGCTCTACGGCATCGCCGGCGCGCTGGTGCTGCGCGCGATCTTCATCGCCCTGGGCGCCGCCGCGCTCCAGTCCCTCGACTTCGCCTTCCTGCTCTTCGCCCTCATCCTGATCGCCACCGCGGTCAAGCTGCTGCGCGACGCCCTCTCCGGGCACGAGCAGGAGGTTGACATCGACAAGATGCGGTCGGTCCGGCTGCTGCGCAAGGTCATGCCGGTGGTCGAGGAGTACCACGGCCCGAAGATGACCATCCGGCAGGGCGGCCGGCGGGCGCTCACCCCGTTCGCCCTCGTGGTGGTCGCCGTGCTCGCCACCGACGTCGTCTTCGCCGTCGACTCGGTGCCCGCCGTCTACGGCATCACCGAGGACCCCTACCTGGTCTTCGCCACCAACGCCTTCGCCCTGCTCGGCCTGCGGGCGCTCTACTTCGTCCTGCACGCCGCCCTGAGCCGCCTCGTGCACCTCAGCTACGGCCTGGCCGTCATCCTCGCCTTCATCGGCCTCAAGCTGGGCCTGCACTGGGCGCACGGCATCTGGCCGGGCGTGCCGCAGATCCCCACCCTCGCGTCGCTCGGTGTCATCATCGGCGTCCTGGTGATCGTCACCCTGACCAGTCTGCGTGCCACCCGCGACCGCACCCCTGGCGATCGGACGGTCGTCGCCGAACGACGGTGACCCCGGCCGCCGCGGTGGTCACCCACCGCGGCGGCTCCCGGCCGAACCCGTCGCCCCGGCCCACTGCGGGTGGTACGACTGACGGGTGGGAATCGTGTCGCCGGGCTTCCAGGGCCGGCCCCGTACGGCCGAACCGGCCCTGCCGCCGGGGCAGTACCTCACCGAGGACTTCCCGGTGCTCTCCGCCGGGCCGACGCCCCGGGTGCCGCTGGACACCTGGGAGTTCGTGCTCACCACCGAGACCGGCGCCGAGTACCGCTGGTCCTGGGACGAGCTGATGGGCCTGCCGCAGGAGACGCCGCACGTCGACATCCACTGCGTCACCCACTGGTCCAAGCTGGGCACCGACTGGCAGGGGGTCTCGCTGGACACCCTGCTCGACGGCGTCGACACCGACGCCCGGTACGCCCTGGCCCACTCCTACGGCGGCTACACCACCAACCTGCCCCTCGACGACCTGCGCGGCGGCCGGGCGTGGGTGGCGCACACCTACGACGGCGGTCCGCTCCCGGCCGAGCACGGCGGACCGGCCCGGCTCCTCGTGCCGCACCTCTACTTCTGGAAGTCGGCCAAGTGGGTCCGCGGCATCCGGCTGCTCACCGAGGACAAGCCGGGCTTCTGGGAGACCGCCGGCTACCACGACTACGGCGACCCGTGGCGCGAGCAGCGCTACCAGGGCGACTGAGGTGGCCGCCCCGACGACCGGCGAGCGGGTGGCCGCGCCGATGAGCTGGCGGGTCGCCCGGCTGGTGGAGCGCCGGGTCGAGACGCCGAGCGCGCAGACCCTGGTGTTGGAGGTGCCCGGCTGGCCGGGGCACCAGCCCGGGCAGCACGTCGACATCCGGCTCACCGCCGCCGACGGCTACCAGGCGGCGCGCTCCTACTCGCTGGCCGAGCCGGCCGAGGGGGAGCGGATCGCGGTGACCGTGCAGCGGGTGCCCGACGGGGAGGTGTCGCCGTACCTCACCGACACCTACGCCGAGGGCGACCCCGTGGAGGTGCGCGGGCCGGTCGGCGGCTGGTTCGTCTGGCGCGCCGACGAGAGCGCCCCGGTGCTGCTGGTGGGTGGCGGCTCGGGGGTGGTGCCGCTCATGGCGATGGTCCGAGCGCGGCGGGCCGCCGGCAGCCGGGCGCCGTTCCGCCTCATCTACTCGGTGCGCAGCCCCGACGACGTCTTCTACGCCGACGAACTGCGCCGCCGTACCCGGGACGACCAGGGCCTGGACGTGGCGTACGTCTACACCCGGGCGGCGCCGGAGGGCTGGCGGGGCGAGCCGCACCGGATCGGCGTGGCCGACGTCAACAGCCACGGCTGGCCGCCCGACCTGGAGCCGCTCTGCTATGTCTGCGGCCCCACGGGGTTCGTGGAGACGGTGGCGGACCTGCTGGTGGGACTGGGCCACCCGACGCGGCGGGTGAAGACCGAACGGTTCGGCCCGACCGGCTGACCACCCGAGGAGGGCGCATGACCGACATGTCCTACGTGGACGGCAACATGCTCGACGGGCCGCTGCGCGAACTCTTCGCCGTCGACCTGAGCTCCGCCACCGGGCGCTGCGAGCACTGCGGCACCACCGGGCCGATGGCGGGGCTGCACGTCTACTCGCACGCGCCCGGGCTGATCGGCCGCTGCCCGGCCTGCACCGAGGTGATGGTGCGCCTGGTCCGCGCCCCCGAGCAGGCCTGGCTCGATCTGCGCGGCACCACCTACCTCCAGATCCCCATGCCCCTCGACCAGCCCTACCCGCGCCCGCTCTGACGTCGCGGGAGCCGGAGCCTGGGCCGGCACCGGGCGGGCGACGGCCGGCGTGCTGCGCCGCCAGCGGCGGCGCAGCCGGCTGACCAGCTGCCCGACGGTCACCGGCACCACCGACAGCACGAGCTGGCCGTTGCGCGGGTCGACGGTCGCGGCCACCCCGTAGAGGCGGGCGCCCTGGCGCAGCAGCCGGGGGCGGCCGGCGGCGAGCCGGGGCGCGCGGACCGGGGCGCTGCCCCGGCCGTGGTCGCCGTCGACCTCCGCCCGCACCGGGTGGCGCTGGCCGCTGGCCGCGCTGCCCGCGAGGAGCCGGTCGACCGGGAAGTCGGTCCGCACCGTCCGGCCGGTCGGGTCGGTGGCGTCCAGCAGCGTGGTGCCGGCGACCGGGCCGGCCACCAGCCGCACCGGGCCCGCCTCGGCGGCGAAACGGGGGTACGGGCTGCGCGTGGTCACCGCGAGGGTGTGCGTGTCCGCCCAGCTCACCGTCACGGTGTCCAGCCGGGCCAGCCAGTCGGCGCGTACCTCGGTGACGTCGGTCCAGGCGGCCGGCGCGCCCGGGTAGCCGGCGTGCCAGCGGCCGTCGGCGACCACCGTGGCCGGGATGCCCCGCTCGGCGTCCTGGTCGATGACGGCCAGCAGTTCGTCGACGCCGCCGGCGGTCACCGCGCCCAGCCGCAGCCGGGCCTCGATGTCGAGCCGGTCCCGCAGCCCGTCGGTGACGTACCGCTCGACGAGCCGGCGCACCGCGGCGTGCACCCGCTCCTGCGCGGCGCGGTCCAGCCGGCGGAAGTCGTCGCCGACCAGGTTGGCCAGCTCCAGCCCGACGTGCCGGCGGAGCACCGCGTCGCGCCGCGGACCGGCCGGGATCAGTCCGGCCACGAAGGCGAACAGTCGCTCCACGCTGACCAGGCGCTGGTCGACCCGGCTGTGGTAGGTGATGTTGCGCGCGTCCAGCCGGCGCACCGCGTGGTAGTAGTCGTAGTCGGCGAGCACCGAGATCCGCCGGGCGTGGTAGCAGGCGGCCAGGGTGAACGGCTGGTCGCTGAGCACCGGCATGTCCTCGGGGAAGCGCAGCCCGAGCCGGTCCACGAGATCGCGGCGGAACAGCTTGGTGTTCGCCAGCGACCAGGGCAGCGCCGAGTCGAACAGGCTCACGTCGACCGCGTTGCCGGCGGCGAAGACGTCCGAGAAGACATGCCGGCCGTTGACCCCGACCACCTTGCCGAGAACGACGTCCGAGCCGTAGCGGTCGGCGGCGGCGACGAGCCGCTCCAGCGCCTCCGGGCCGAGGTGGTCGTCGGAGCCGAGGAAGAACACGTACCGGCCGGTGGCCACCTCCAGGCCCCGGTTGCAGGGGGCGGCCGGGCCGCCGGAGTTGGCCTGGTGCAGCACCTTGACGGTGCCGGGATGGCGGGCGGCGAGGCGGTCCAGCAGCCGGCCGCTGCCGTCGGTGGAGCCGTCGTCCACCGCCACGATCTCCATGCGGTCGTGGCCGATCGTCTGGCGCAGCAGCGAGTCCAGGCAGGACCGCAGGTAGGGCAGGGTGTTGTAGACCGGGATGACGACGCTCACGTCTGGGGTGGGCACCGGAGCGCTCCTCGGGGAGTCGGCGATTCGGGCGTGTCCGCCTCGGGCGGGGGTGGGGCGTCGGGCAGCAGCCGGCGGTACGTCGCCTCCAGCGCCTCGGCCTGGGCCGACCAGGTCCAGCCGGCGAGCAGCCCCGGCCGGTCGTACGCGGCGCGGTGCCGGGCGGGGTCGGCCAGCACGGCGGTGACCGCGCGGACGAGGTCGTCGACGTCGCCGGCCCGGAAAACCTCGCCCTGGCCGGTCTCCCGGACCGTGGCCGCCATGGTCCGCACGTCGCTGACCACCACGGGCAGCCGGGCGTGTGCGTACTCGAAGAACTTGGTGATCAGGGCGATCTCGTGGTTGGGCCAGCGGTGGATCGGGATCACCCCGACGTCGGCGCCGGAGAGGAACGGCACGACCTGCCAGTGCGGCACGTACGGCAGCACGTGCAGCCGGTCGGCCACGCCGAGCCGGGCGGCCCGCTCGGCCAGCCGCTCGACGTAGCGCAGCGCCGGGTTGACCACCAGCGCGAGGTGCACGCCGGGCAGCCGGGGCAGCGCCTCGACCAGGCTGTCCAGCCCGCGCTGCGGGGCCGCCGCGCCGCTGTAGACCAGCAGCGGCACGTCGCGGCCGATCCCGCACTCGGCCCGCAGGTCCGGCGGCGGCGCGTCGTCGGCCGGGCGGTGGTCGTCGGCGGGGGCGTTGAGCAGCACGCCGGGCGCCTCGGCGAGCCGGTGCTCGTGGCGCAACAGCTCGGCCAGGTCCGCCGAGACGGTGAGCACCGCGTCGGCGTACGGGGCGTACTCCCGCTCGTGCGCCCGGTGGGCGGGCAGCCAGCGGGCGTGGTCCCGCCACGGCTTGATCCCGGGCAGGAACTCGTGGGCGTCCCACACCAGCGCCACCCGGCGGCCCTGTCCGGCCGCGCGGATCTTGGCGCGGGCGCCGACGCCGAGCATCCGGAAGTCGTGGGCGTGGATCAGATCCGGGCGCAGCCGGTCCACCTCGGGGCCGTAGGCCAGCTCGTAGTCCCAGAGCCCCGGCTCCAGCCGCCGCCAGGCCCGGTCACCCTGGACGAGCTGCCAGAACAGCGTGTACGCCCGGTCCCACGGGCTGCGGAAGCGGCGGCCGTACCGGACCCGGTTCATCATCTTGGAGCGCAGCCACACCCAGCGGTCGAGCAGCCCGGCGGCGACCTCCCGCCGGCGCAACGCGCGGCGCGCCCGTCCCAGCCGGGCGCCGGCCAGCTCACCGTCGGCCGCGCGCCGCGCCACCAGGGCGGACCGGACGGCCAGGTCCGCGCGCCAGGCGCGGACCCACTGGGCGCGGTGCTCGGCGATGCCGCCGGACCGGTACGCCAGCGGCCAGCGCAGCGAGCGGCGGAACTCGTGCCGGCGCCGGTGCAGCGGCTCGGGCATCGGCAGCAGGCGCACCTCGGCGGCGCCGAGCCGCCAGCTCCGCTCGGCGCCGTCCGGGGCGCGGCCGAGCAGGGTCACGTCCCATCCGGCCTCGGCGGCGGACCGGGCGATCTTCTGCACCCGGGAGTCGCCCTCGACCTTGTTGTCGACGAGCATGACGACGCGGCCGCGGCGCGGCGGTGTCGCCTCCTCGTGTGCCACTGCTGGTCCTCCGCTGGTCGGCCGGCCTCTCCGGCGCGACACCACGCTGGTGGAGGCATCGGTCGCCGCGGCTACGCCGACGTGACGGCAAGGTGACCGAGAGGAGGCGGTTGGGTGGTGACCCGGACACGCGGGCACGGACCTGCGCGCCCGGCGACCCCCGGTTGGACAGGGGGCGGGCGGGTGACCGAGAGTGGATCACCGTGAGGTACCTGCGCAGCGACGGCCGCGTCGCGATCCGCCGTCCGCGTCCGACCGACGAGGCGGAGTTCGTCGCCGCCGCCCGGCGCAGCCACGAGCTGCACCACCCGTGGCTCAGCGCGCCCGACGACGCCGAGCGGTACGCCGCCTACCTGCGCAAGATCCGGGGGCGGGACAGCTCCGGCTATCTGCTCTGCGACCGGGTCACCGGCGCGATCGCCGGGTACGCGAACATCAGCGGCATCGTCATGGGGGCGCTGCGCGGCGGCTACCTCGGCTACGCCGCCTTCCTGCCGTACGCCGGCACCGGGCACGCCTCGGCCGGGATCAAGCTGGTGATCGAGCACGCGTTCACCGAGCTCGGGCTGCACCGGCTGGAGGCGAACATCCAGCCGGGCAACGAGCCGTCGAAGCGGCTGGCCCGGCGGCTCGGGTTCCGGCAGGAGGGCTTCTCGCCGGACTACCTGTTCATCGACGGTGCCTGGCGGGACCACGAGCGCTGGGCGATCACCGCGTCGGAGCCGGAGCGGGGCTGACGGCGCGGCGGCGGCCACCGGAACGGCGACCGCCACCGGCGTGGTCGGGACATCAGCGGCCGGGCCCCCGATCCTGCGGGCGCTGCCCGGTCAGCCGTTGCCGCTTCGCCTCCTTCTGCTCGAAGCGCCGGCGCTGCCGGGGCGTGAGCTGCGGGCGACCGCTCTGCTGCCGGTAGTGGGCCGCACGCCGGTCGGACGGCAGGATGCTCATCGCGGGCTCCCCTCTGTCGGGATCGACTCTCGCGTTCCCACCAGCCTCCGGCGCGGCCGGGTGAGGCGGCCCCACCCGGTCCGGGTGAGCGGGGTGGTCAGCTGCCGGGCTTCGGGAACGCCACGGGGCTGCGGTGTCCGGAGCTGTCCACGGCCCGGACGCCGAAGAACACGTTGTCCTTCGACAGGTCGATGGTCACCTCGGTGACGTCGCCGACCGGCAGCACCTTCTGCCACTCGGGCGCGGTGGTCTCCCGCCACACCACCTCGTAGCCGGCCAGGTCCGGTTCGGTGCCGCGCTGCCAGCGCAGGGTGGTGTCGTTGGTCAGGTTGGTGGTGACGACGGTGACGCCCTTCGGGGTGCCCGGCGCCTGCGCGAGGGACCACAGGGTCGCGCCGTTCACCCGGGCCACCCGGGTGATGTAGTCGAAGTCGCAGAACTCCGGCAGGTCGCCGTACTGGACGCCGTCGGCCACCCGGACGTCCTGGTGTTGGTGGGCGAAGTCCTCGTTCGGCTCGGTGAAGCGACCGGCCGGCCAGCCCTCGCGGAGGAACGAGATGTGGTCGCTGCCGCGCAGGTAGCGGTCCCGCCGGTAGATCACCCGGACCCGCATCCCGGTCGCGCCGTTGTCCGCCACGTCGGACACGAACCGGGCGAGCTGGCGGGACGGCGAGTCGTTCTCCCCGCCGACGGACTGCCGCACGCTCGCCTCGGCCGGGGTCTCGGCGGTCGGGACGCCCTCGGCGAAGAGCCGGACGGACCGCGGGTCGCGGGTGCCGTCGTCGGCGGTGCTGCTCCCGACGATGTCGTTGCTGAACATGCCCTGCACGTCCACCCCGGCCGCCTTGAGCTGCCCGGCCAGGTACGCCGAGCCGTACAGGCCCTGCTCCTCGCCGGCCACGGCGGCGAGGACGATGGTGGCCTCGGTGCGCCGGGTGGCCAGCACCCGGGCCAGTTCCAGCACCACGGCCACGCCGGAGGCGTCGTCGTCGGCCCCCGGCGCGTCGCTGACCGCGTCCATGACGTCGGTGGCCCGGGAGTCGTAGTGGCCGGTGATCACGTAGACCCGGTCCGGGGCGGTGTCGCCGCGCAGGGTGGCCACGACGTTGGTGATGGTGGTGGGGGTCGGGATCCGGGAGGCCGGCTGCTGGATGTACGACTGGAGTTCGACGGTCATCCGGCCGCCGGAGGCGGCGGCGTACCCGGTGAGCTGGGCGTGGATCCAGTCCCGGGCCGCGCCGATGCCGCGTACCGGGTCGTCCTGGCTCGACAGCGTGTGCCGGGTGCCGAACGCGGCGAGCCGGCGGACGGTGGCCTCGATCCGGTCCCGGTCGATCTCGTGCAGCAGCGCGGTCAGGTCGCGGTCCGGCGGCTGCGGCCGGACCGGGTGGCCGGGGCCGGGCGGCGCGACGGTATCGGCGGCCGCCGGCGTGCCGGCCAGGGGTGCGGCGACGGTGGCGGCGGTGGCCGCGGCGGAGGCGGTCAGGAAGGTGCGCCGGGTGGACCTCGTGGGCCCACCTCCGGCGCTCTCGTGGGTTCCCATCAGGGCATCCTCGCCCCCGATGGTGAGGGTTGTCCATATCGGTGGGCGTGGATGACGGGCGATTTCACCCGCAGCGGGTGATGCCCTCCTCGCCCGCGCTCCTCCTACCGTCGCGGTATGGCTGTCGTGCGCCCGACTCCCGCCGACCCGACGCCCGACCTGGCCGCCGGCGCCGGACCCGGCGACCAGCGAGCCGCCCCGCCGGAGTTGGGCGCCGAGTCGATCGCGGTGCTCAGTGGTCCCACCTTCATGTACTCCGACCCCGTTGGGGACGTGCCCCCGGGCACCATCGGCGGCCTGGTCCACCTGGACACCCGGCTGCTCAGCGGATGGGTGCTCACCATCAACGGCGGTCGCCTGCTGGTCCTGCGCTCGCAGGTCCTGCAGCACTACTCGGCCCAGTTCGTGCTGACCACACCCGCGCTGCCCGACCTGCCGCCGGACAGCATCGGGGTGCGCCGGATCCGTTACGTCGGCGACGGGTTCCACGAGCGGATCTCGCTGGTGTCCTTTCGCACCGAACCGGTCCGGCTCGAGGTGCGGCTGGCGGTCGCCGCCGACTTCGCCGACCTGTTCGAGGTGAAGTCCGGTGTCCGCGACCGGTCCGCGCAGATCACCCGGCAGCACATGTCCGAGGGCAAGGCCCTGACCTTCGCGTACGAGAACGAGGGTTTCACGGCCCGGACCGAGGTGCGGGCCACGCCGGCGCCCGACCGGGTCGAGGATGACGAGCTGGTCTGGGAACTGGAATTGCAGCCGCGCCAGGAGTGGCGGGTGGATCTGAACGTGCCCCTGCCACCAGGGCTCGGGGTGGTGGAGCCGGTCACCGGCGACATCGCGGACGTGATCCACGGCCGGGCGCCCGACCCGCTGCGGCGCTGGACGGTCGACCGGGCCGTCCTGCGCAGCGACGCCCAGGTGCTGGAGCGGACCGTCCGGCAGTCCCGGGACGACATCGCCGCGCTCCGGCTCGACCTCGAGGTGAAGGGGCAGCGGATCATGTTGCCGGGGGCGGGGCTGCCCTGGTTCCTCACCGTGTTCGGCCGGGACACCCTGATCACGGCGTACCAGACCCTGGTCGCGGGACCGTCCCTGGCCCACGGCGCCCTGCTCGCGCTCGCCCGGTTGCAGGGCACCCGCTGCGACGACTTCAGTGACGAGGAGCCGGGCAAGATCCTGCACGAGGTCCGCAGCGGGGAACTGACCCGCACCGGGGTGAAGCCGTACGGCCCGTACTACGGCAGCGCCGACGCCACCCAGCTCTGGCTGATCCTGCTCTCCGAGTACTGGCGCTGGACCCGGGACGACGCCCTGGTCTGCGACCTCCGCCGCAACGCGCTGGCGGCGCTCGACTGGATCGACCGCTACGGCGACCGGGACGGCGACGGCTACGTCGAGTACGCGACCCGCTCCCCGGAAGGGTTGGGCAACCAGTGCTGGCGCGACTCGCCGGACGGCGTGTGCTTCGCCGACGGCCGCATCCCGGTGCTGCCCATCGCCACGTGCGAGCTCCAGGGCTACACGTACGACGCGAAGCTGCGGCTCGCGGAGCTGGCCGACGGCCCGCTCGCCGACCCGGCGCTCGGGGACCGGCTGCGCGCCGATGCCGCAGAGCTGTACGAGCGGTTCAACCGGGACTTCTGGATCGCCGGACGGGGCGGCTACTACGCCGTCGGGCTGGACGGCGACAAGAACCAGATCGACGCGAAGACCTCGAACATGGGTCACCTGCTCTGGAGCGGCATCGTGCCCGTCGAGCGCGCGGGCCGGGTGGTCGGCCAACTGATGTCCGACGACATGTTCTCGGGCTGGGGGATCCGGACCCTGTCCCGGGAGGAACGGGCGTACAACGCGCTCGGCTACCACCTCGGCACGGTGTGGCCGCACGACAACTCCCTCGCCGTCCTCGGGCTGGCGCGCTACGGCTACCGGGCCGAGGCCAACCGGATCAGCCTGGCGCTGCTCGAGGCGGCGGAGCAGTTCGGCTACCGGCTGCCCGAGGCGATGAGCGGGTACCAGCGGGACCGGCTGATGTTCGCCGTGCCGTACCCGACGGCGTGCAGCCCGCAGGCCTGGGCGACCGGCACGCCGCTCGCCCTGGTCCGGGCGATGCTGGGGGTCAACCCGGTCGACGGGCGGCTGCTCCTCGACCCGGACATCCCCACCGAACTGGGCCGGATCACCGCCGAGCGGGTCCGGGCCTTCGGACACTGCTGGGAGGTGGAGGCGGTCGGCCGTGACGGGTACGTCCGGCTGGACCCGGGCTGACCGGCCAGGGCGAGATGCCCCACGTTTGTCGGGGTCCTCGACGGGAACGGCAGCAGGCATGACGAAACCTCGTGTGGTGATCGTGGGGGCCGGGTTCGCCGGATACCACGCGGCGAAGGCGTTGAGCCGGCGGGCCGGCGAGCGGGCCGAGATCGTCCTGCTGAACACGACCGACTACTTCCTCTACCTGCCGCTGCTGCCCGAGGTCGCCGCCGGCGTCGTCGAGCCCACCCGGATCTCCGTGCCGCTCGCCGGCACCCTCGACGGTGTCCGCGTGGTCATCGGCGAGGCGGACCGGGTCGACCTGCAGAACCGCTGGGTCGGCTACCGCTCCGCCGAGGGGGACCACGGCCAGCTCGCGTACGACCGGCTGGTGCTCTCCGTCGGCAGCGTCAACAAGCTGCTGCCGATCCCCGGGGTGACCGAGTACGCGCACGGGTTCCGCGGCCTGCCCGAGGCGCTCTACCTGCACGACCACGTCGTCCGCCAGATCGAGCTGGCCGAGCTGGCCGAGGACCCGGCCGAGCAGCGGTCCCGGACCACCTTCGTGGTGGTCGGCGCGGGCTACACCGGCACCGAGGTCGCGGCGCACGGCCAGCTCTTCACCGACCGGCTGATGGCCCAGCGGCCCCACCTCAAGGTGCGTCCCCGCTGGATGCTGCTCGACGTGGCGCCGCGGGTGCTGCCCGAGCTGGATCAGCGGCTGTCCGTCACCGCCGACCGGGTGCTGCGCCGGCGCGGCGTCGACGTGCGGATGGGCACCTCGGTCTCCGAGGCGACCCCGGACGGCGTGCTGCTCACCGACGGGGAGTACGTCCCGACGTGCAGCCTGGTCTGGTGCGTCGGGGTGCGCCCCGACCCGTTCGTGGCCGAGCTGGGTCTGCGCACCGAGAAGGGGCGCCTCGTGGTCGACGAGTACCTCAACGTCCCCGGCTATCCGGAGGTGTTCGCCTGCGGCGACGCGGCGGCCGTTCCCGACCCGACCCGCCCCGGGCAGGTCTGCGCCATGACCGCCCAGCACGCGCAGCGGCAGGGCAAGCTCGCGGCGCACAACATCGCCGCCTCCTACGGGCAGGGCACCCGGAAGTCGTACAAGCATCGTGATCTGGGCTGGGTGGTCGACCTGGGCGGCAAGGAGGCGGCGGCCAACCCGCTGCACGTGCCGCTCGCGGGCCTGCCGGCCAAGGCGGTCACCCGCGGCTACCACCTGTATGCGATGCCGAGCAACCGCGCCCGGGTCGGCGCGGACTGGCTGCTCGACGCCACCCTGCCCCGGCCGGCCGTGCAGCTCGGTCTGGTCCCCGCTAACGCGGTGCCGCTGGAGAGCGAGTCGCCCGAGGTGGTGCGCCGCGGCTGACCGGAGCCGCCCGGCTCAGCCGCCGGCCGGTGGCGGGCTCCCGTCCGCGGGTTCCCGGCCGCCGGCCGCCGCGTCCCGCCCGGCGGGAGCCGGGACCGGCAGGGCCTGCCGGCCGGCGCGGGCGAACTCGCGCAGCAGCACCTGGCCGATCCCGGCCGCCGGGATGGCCAGCAGGGCGCCCACGAGGCCGGCCAGTTCGGCCGCGAGCAGCACGCTGACCAGCACGGTCAGCGGGTTCAGCCGGACCGCGCGGGCCATGATGACCGGTTGCAGCAGGTGGTTCTCGACCTGCTGGTAGACCACGAAGAAGACCAGCACCACCACGCCGGCCGTGGGGGAGTGCAGGAAACCGGCCCCGGCCGCGACGATCGCCCCGATGGTGGCGCCGACCAGCGGGATCAGGTCGGCCAGCGCGACCACCAGGGCAATCACCGCGGCGAACGGCACCCCGACGACGAACAGCACGGCGAAGGTCAGGCCCCCGCAGATCACGCTGATCAGCAGATTGCCGCTGAGGTAGCCGGTGATGATCCGGGAGGAGTCCCGGCCGATGCGCCGCAGCCGCACCGCCGCGCCGTCGCCGACCAGCTTGAGCGTCCCCGCGATGATCTTCGGGGCCTCCAGCACCATGAGGTAGGCCAGCACCACCACGGTGAGCACGGCGGCCACGGTCTCCAGCACGCTTCGCACCACCCCGACCGCCGGCTCGCCGAGCCGCGAGCCGAACCGCTGGAGCTGGTCGGCGTGGGTGCCGGCGTACCGGCGCAGGTGGAATCGGTTCAGCACCTCGCCCACCGGCCCCCGCCCGGCCCGCGCCTCGCGGAGCAGGCCCGGAGCCCGGTCGGCGAACCGGGTCAGCTCGTCGACCAGCGGCAGCACGATGACCGCGCCGAGCGCGGCCAGCACCACGAAGGTGGCCAGGAAGACCAGCAGGGTGGCCAGGGCCCGGCGCCGCACGAGCCGCCGTTCCACCAGGTCGACCAGGGGCTTCAGGGCCACCGCGAGGAACGCCGCGACCAGGCCCCACACCAGCACCCGCCGGGTCGCCCAGACCAGGGCCAGCCCGATCAGCGTGGCGAGCACCAGACCGATCACGATGAGCGCCCGGCGGGCGGTGTACCGGTCGTCGGCGTTGCTCATCCGGCGCGGCTACCCACGCGGGACCAGCGGAAACCCCCGCCGGTCAGCGCTCGGCGAGGGTGGCGTCGGTGGCCGGTCGGGTGCCGGCGACGAACGGGTCCAGCGTCGCCCCGTGCAGCACGCCGCCGGGTACCGGGTCACCGGCGGCGCGGGCGACGAGCCGGCGCACCGGCAGCCGGTCCGGGCGGGTGGCGGCGGCGAGCACCAGGTTGCCGTACCGCCGGCCGCGCAGCATCCGCCGGTCGGCGACGAGGCAGACGTCGGCGAAGACCGCCCGGAGCGTGGCCACCTGGGTCCGGGTGTGCACCAGCGGCGGCAGGTCCGTGACGTTGACCAGGAGGACGCCGTCCGGCCGGAGCACCCGGGCCACCTCGGCGGCGAACTCCACGCTGGCCACGTGCCGGGGCATCCGGGCCGCCCGGTAGACGTCGGCGAACACCACGTCGTACGCCCCGGCCGGGGCGGCGGCGACCGCGTCCCGGGCGTCGCCGATCTCCACGACCACCTCGGCCGGCACCGGGGGCAGCTCGCGGCGGACCAGCTCGACCACGGCCGGGTCCCGCTCGATCACCCGCTGCGGGGAGCCGGGGCGGGTGGCGGCCAGCCAGCGCGGCAGGGTGAGCGCCCCGCCGCCCAGGTGCAGGGCGGCCAGCGGCCGGCCCGGCGGCGCGGTCAGGTCGACCACGGCGGCCATCCGCCGCACGTACTCGAAGTGCAGGTGGCGCGGATCCACGAGGTCGACGTAGGACTGTTCGACCCCGGCGGCGAGCAGTGTCCGGCCGGTGGGCCGCGCCGGGTCCACGACGATCTCCAGCGCCTCGGCGTCGCTCTCCACGGCGGGCAACGGTACCCGGGCGGCGGCGGGCCGGCGGGCGGGACGCCCACCGGCCCGGACCGTCCGCAACTCAGCCGGCGGCCATCCCGGCGCCGGCCTCGTCGATCGCGCCGTCGACCCGCCGGGCCAGGTCGACGTCCGACGCCGTCACCCCGTCGACCTGTTCGCTGCGCACCGTGAGCACGGCGTTGTCCGGGTCGGGCCGGCCGATCTGGGGGCCGCGCCCGGTCTCACCCCGGAGCTGGTCGAGCCGGTCGAGCACCCGGTCCAGGTTGCCGTTCGGCAGCTCGATGGTGCGCACCAGCGACTGCCGGTCGCTGGACCAGTACTTCAGCTGGGCGAGCGCGTCACGCAGTTCCTGCTCGTCCAGCGGGGCCGCGGCGGACGTCGCGCCCACCAGGCCGCCGCCGGCCACCGGCGGCGCGAGCAGATCCCGCAACCCGTCCGGTACGCGCAGCGACTCGACGAGTTCCCCGTCCGCGTCGGCCAGCGCGGCCAGGGTGGCCTGGGCCTGGTAGCGGGCCTGCTCCGGGGTGAGGCGGCTGCGCCGGCCCACCTCGGCGAGGAAGCCGGGCAGGTCGCGCCGCTGCTCGATGCCGTCCACCGGCACCACGTCGTGCAGCTTCACCGGCACCGCCTCGAGCAGCCGCTCCCGCGCGGCCTCGTCGAGCGCCCAGGCCAGCGCGAGCACCGTCGCCTCCGCCGCCACCTTGGCGGTGGAGAAGTCGACCCCCGCCCGCCGGCTCACGTCGCCGACGAGATCCCGGTAGCCCAGGGTGGTCACCGGGGGCGGCCGCTCCTCGGGCAGCGGGCGCGGGCGCTCCGCCACGGCCGCGGGCGGCGGCGCGGGACCGCCGCGCGTCGTGTCCGGCTTACGCCGGCCGGCCGGCGGCGGGCCGGACCGTTCTCGCCGGTCCAGCGAGGTGATCTGCTTGGACGCGCTCAGGCTGGCGCCGGTCTGGCTGGGAAGCCGACCGCGTTCCCGGGCGTCCCGGGCCAGGGCCCGGCGGCGCTGGTTGTCGCCCTCCATCTGCTTGCGCATCGTCGCACCTCGTTCCTGGTCGGTTGCGCTTGCGCCGGTCGCCTTCCCGGCGCTGACGGGAAGGAAACGGGTGCCGGACGACCGGCCCGCTTCACTCGCTGCGGGTGAGGACCGGTCACCCCGGCGACCCGCAGGATCGTGGTGGACCGGAAGAACTTCCGACGCACGCGGAAGGGCAGGTCGTCATGAAACGGATCGTGGAGATCGTCCCCGCCCGGCCCGGCTGGTACGCCCGGTGGCAGGTCGACCCGGGTGGCACCCGCAGCTACCCGGTGACCCTCTGGGCGCTGCTGGAGGAGAGCGACGGCAGCGGACGCGAGGTCGTCGGTGTCGACTGTGTGGGGCAGTGGCCGGGAGCCGACGACAACGAGGCGGGTGGGGAGTTCGTCCGTTACCTGTTCCAGACGCCCGATTCCGGCGCGCCGGAGGACGCGGCGTCGCCCACGGTGGGGGAGTTGCGCGAGTCCGGCCCGCGCCTGCAGGCCATCCCCGCCGCCTGAGCCACCCTCCCCGGCCCCCGGCCCCTGGTCCCAGGGTCGGGGGCCACCCCCGTCTCCCGGACGGTCAGCCGACCTCGCGGGCCGACCCGGTCTCCCCGGGCGGCGGGACGGCCAGCAGCTCGGCCAGCCCGGTGCGGTCGAGCAGCTGCCGGATCTGCGGGCTCAGGGCGGACAGCCGCACCGGGCCGGCGCCGGCCCGGTGGATGACCACCAGGGCGCTCAGGCCGGAGGAGTCGCAGAGCGCCACCTCGGCGAAGTCGAGCAGCAGCTCCTGGCAGCCGTCGCGGCGCAGCTCGGCAGCCGCGGCGATGAGCTCCGGCGCGGTGTCGAAGTCCAGCTCGCCGGTCAGCCGGAGCCGGGCACGTCCGGCGTCGAGCCGGTCCACCTCGATGGTCAACAGCTGGGAGGGCATACCCCCATGTTCCCAGCCCGGGCCGGTCCCGAAAACCCCAGGGTGCTCAGGCAAGGGCGGACGAGCCCGTCGTGGGCCGCTCGGACCGGCCGTCGGGCTGCGGCCGGGACAGCAGGCCGGCGACCCCGGTCATGTCGAGGATGGTGGCCAGGAAGCGGGGCGTCTCACGCAGCTGGATGGCCGTGCCGACCCGCTGGCCGTCCCGCCAGGCGTGGACGATCACCGACAGGCCGGTGCTGTCGATGAAGATCAGGTCGCGGAAGTCCAGCACGAGCGTCGGCGGGGCCTCGGCCAGCAGCCGGTCGACCTCCCTGCGCAGCGGGGCGGCCGTGGCGAAGGCGAGGTCACCGCCGACCCGGATGGCCGGCGCCGCCGGGTCCGAGCGGTCCACGGAGATGCTGAGCGGTGTCGCGTCGGGCGTTCTCCGTCGGGGTGCCACCATCACGCCTCTCCGCGCTGCCGGTCGGGGCCGGGTCGTTCCGGATCGTAACAAGCCCGGCACGGGCCCGCCGGATGGCGCGTCCGCAGGCCGGGCCGTGAGCCGTGGGGTGGCGGTAGCGGCACACCGGCGTAGGGTGGGCGAAGAGATTTGACCATACACACCGATTCAGGTGGACCGCGGGTATCGACAAGGAGTGGGGCTCAAGCTGGTGACTGCTGCCGACGTCAGGGGTGCTGACCCGGGCGACGGACGGATCTCCACGCCGGGTGCCCGACGGGCTCGGTCGTGGTCCCCGCCCGAGCCGGCCCTGCCCCGCCTGGCTCCGGACCGCGGCCCCGCGACCCCCGACTGGTCGGAGGTGGTGGAGCACTTCCGCGAGGGTCTGATCGTGTGTGACGCCGGCGGGGTGGTGCGGCACGTCAGCCCGGTGGCCGAGCGGTTGGTCCCCGAGGCGGTCGCCGGCGAGGTCCTCGCCGCGGCCGGCGTGCCCGCGCTGCGCGGCGACGACCCGGGCGAGTTCACCCATCACGACCGGCGGCTGCGACTGCGCCGCGTCGCGCTCTCCGCCGGTCGCCGCTGCTGGTACGTCGAGGACGTCACGGAGAGCGTCAGCCGCGCCGACGCGCTGCTCGCCGAGCGGGCCCGCTCGGCGTTCCTCGCCGTGGTCGGCGAGAAGCTCGGCAACCCCCTGCACCCCGACCGTGCCGCCGCCGCGGTGGTCCGGCTGGCCGTGCCGACCGTGGCCGACGTCGCCGTGCTGGTGCTGGCCCCGCGCTCCGGCCGCGCCCGGTGGTGGCGGGCGGTGCGCGCGGACGACGAGGCGCCCGCCGTGGACAGCGGTGTGCTCGCCGCCGCGGCGCTGCCGGCGGCGATCTCCGAGGGGCTCGGCGGCGCCGAGCCGCATGCCTTGGACTGGCTTGTCGAGCAGGCCGTCGAGGCGGGCTGGCTGCCCGGTCTCGACGAGGCCGGCGCCACCGCGCGCGTGGTGCCGTTGCCCGGCCGGGAGGCCCCGGCCGGGGTGCTGCTGGTCGCCCGGCGGGCCAGCCGCTCGTACGACGAGGCCGACCTCGACCTGGTCCGTGCCTTCGCGGGTCGGGCCGGCGCCGCGCTCACCACCGCGCTGCTCTACCGCGACCAGGCCGAGGTCGCCGACACCCTCCAGGCCAGCCTCCTGCCCGTCGAGCCGGCGGCGGCCCCGGGCGTGCAATGGGGCACCGCCTACCGGCCGGCGCAGGCCGGGCTGCGGATCGGCGGCGACTTCTACGGCTCCCACCGGCTCGTCGACGGCGGCTCGGTCTTCTTCCTCGGCGACGTCTCGGGCAAGGGCGTCGAGGCGGCCGTGTTCACCGGCCAGCTCCGCCAGTGCCTGCACGCGCTGCACCGGGTCGAGTCGCAGCCGGGACGGTTGCTGAAGCTGCTGAACGACGCGCTGCTGGAGACCACCCAGGCGCACGGGCAGGGCCGGTTCGCCACCATGGTGCTGGGCGTGGTGCGCCCGCACCGCGACGGCGGTCTCACCCTGACCATGGCCGGCGGCGGCCACCTGCCGCCGCTGGTGCTGCGGGCCTCCGGCGAGATCGAGGTGGTGCCGTTGAGCGGCATGCTGATCGGTGTGGTGCCCGATCCCCGGATCGGCGAGGTCACCGTGCACCTGGCCCCGGGCGAGACCTGCCTGCTCTACAGCGACGGGGTGACCGAGGCGCGCGGCGGCCGGCGGGGCGACGAGCAGTTCGGCGCCGAGCGGCTGCTGCACGCGGTGACCGGCTGCCACCGGATGCCCGCCCCGGCACTGACCGAACGGGTCGAGCAGGTGACCTGCGACTGGCTCGGTCACGGCGACCACGACGACATCGCGGTGCTCGCGCTGCGGGCGACCAGCCCCGGCCGCCCCGGCCGCCACCTGCACGCGGTGCCCGGGCCGAGCGGGGCCGACCGAACGAGGGAGACCGACGCGTGACCGCGACGACCGCCGAGGCCGACCCGGCCCACGCCTTCCCCGGCTACCTGGAGTGCCTGGCGGAAGCCGACGAGCACGCCGCGGTCGAGGTGGCTCTCGGGCTGCTGGAGTCCGGCGTGCCGGCCGAGCGGGTGCTGCTGGACCTGGTCGCACCGGCCCAGGCCGAGGTGGGCGAGCGGTGGGCGCGCGACGAGTGGAGCGTCGCCCAGGAGCACGCCGCCACCCACATCAGCGAGCGGGTGGTGGCGGCCGTCGCCGCGTACGCCGCTCCGCGCCCGACGCGGGGCCGGATCGTGGTCGCGTGCATGGACGGCGAGTGGCACGCGCTGCCGGCCCGGCTGGTGGCCGAGGTGCTGCGGCTGCGCGGCTGGCAGATCACCTTCCTCGGGGCCAGCGTGCCCGCCGCGCACCTGGTCTCCTACCTGCACCGCTACGACGCGGACGCGGTCGCCCTCGCCTGCGCGCTGCCGATGCGGCTGCCGCACGCGCACCGCATGATCGAGGCGTGCCGCCGCTCCGACGTGCCGGTGGTGGTGGGCGGGCGCGGCTTCGGCGGCGACGGGCGCTGGGCCCGGGTGCTCGGCGTGCCCTGGGCGCCCGACGCGCCGACCGCGGCCGACCTGGTAGCCGACGAACGGGTGCTGCGCGCGGTGCCGCCGGCCCGGCTCGACCACCTGGCCGACGACGAGTACGCGAGCCTGGCCAAGCGGCGCGGTGAGCTGATCGACAGTGCCCTGGCCGACCTGCGGGAGCGGGTGCCCGGGGTGCGCGACTACACCCCGGCGCAGCTCGACTCGACGGTCAGCGACCTCGGCTACATCGTCGACTTCCTCGCCGCCGCCCTCTACGTCGACGACGAGACCCTCTTCACCGAGTTCGTCGAGTGGCTGGTGGCCATCCTGGTGAGCCGCCGGGTCCCGGCTGGCGCCGTCGGGCTGACCCTCGACCACTATGGACAGCGGCTGCGCGACTTCCCCCGGGCCGCCCGGTTCCTCGACCGGGCCTGCGTGCTGGTCGGTGGGCTGTCCGCCACGCCCGCGCGGTGACCCGCTGGGTGCGGGCGCGACGGGGGTACCTGCGTATACTTGCTGCACTGCAAGGGCCGGCCTGCGGTAGGAGCGAGAGGGGCCACGGTGACCTTCGCCGTCGCGTACGGCGAGCGGGACGGCGGTCCGGCCCGCCTCCGGCTCGCGGGTGAGCTCGACCTGAGCACCGCGCCGGAGCTCAACGCGGCCATCGACCGGCTGCTCGCCGAGGGGCACCGAGAGCTGCTGCTGGATCTCGCCGAGCTGACCTTCTGCGACTCGACCGGCATCGCCGCGTTCGTCCGCGGCGACAATCTCGCCGCCGCGGCCGGCGGCTGGTTGCGGGTCACCGCCGCGACCGGTCGGGTGGCCCGGGTGCTCCAGGTGACCGGGCTGGCCGAGGTGCTGCGGCACGAGGGGTCGCCGGCCGACCCGGCCACGCCGGCCGCCTCCTGATCGGATAGATTTCCCCGCCAGCAGTCGACCTCGCCGTCGGCGCTCCACCTCCGAGACGAAGCAGGTAGTCCCATGGGTCAAGGCACCCCGAGCCCCGTTCGCATCCTGGTGGTGGACGACGACCCGGGTGACGTCCTGATGATCGAGGAGGCGCTCGAGGACTCGGACGTCGAGAAGGTCATCGACGTGGTCAACGACGGCCAGGAGGCGATGGAGTTCCTCCGCCGCGAGGGCCGGCACACCGAGGCCCGGCGGCCGGACGTCATCCTGCTCGACCTGAACATGCCGCGCATGGACGGCCGCCAGGTGCTCGGCGAGGTCAAGCGGGACGAGGACCTGCGGACCATCCCGATCGTCGTGCTGACCACCTCCAACGCCGACACCGACATCCTCGGCAGCTACACCCTCCAGGCCAACGCCTACGTGACGAAGCCGATCGACCTGGACGACTTCAACGACGTGGTGCGCCGCATCGACGAGTTCTTCGGCCGGGTGGTGGTGCTTCCCAAGCACCCCTGACCGGCTTCGTCCGGGCGTCCGGATGCTGAACAATTTGCGGGAACCGCCGCGGCCGTGGCCGCCGGCCGCCCAGGATCGTCAGGTGGGGACGTGACACCAGCTGCCTGGGGGGCGACACGACATGAGGTTCTCCGTGGTTGAGACCGGTTACGACCAGCGGCAGGTGGACTCCTGCCTGGATGAGCTGGGAATCCGGTTGGTCCGGCTCGCCGCCCGCGCGGAGAGCGCCGCCGGCGCCGGCCGCGAGTGGGACCAGATTCGGGAGGACGCGACCCACCTCTGCGACTTCCTGCGCCGCCGGACCGCCGTGGTGGACCGCGACGTGGCCGCCGGGACGGCCGCCGAGCGGGAGGCCGCCAGGCTGCTGGCTCAGGCCCGCAGTGAGCTGGAGGCCGCCCGCGAGGAGGCCCGCCAGGTACGCGAGCAGGCGTACGCCGAGGCGGTTCGGGCGCGCCGGGACTTCGAGGCGGCGCTGGTGGCCCGCCGCCGGCGCGAGGCCCGCGTCGACGAGATCCTCGCCGGGGCACGCGGCGACACGGTGTCGCCGGACACGCCGACCGCCGCCGCGGCCGTGCCGACCGGGGGTGCCGCCGAGCGCAGCGCGGCCTGAGCGCCCGCTCAGACCAGCGCCGTCACCACCGTGGTGGCCCGCTCCTCGTGCTGCGCGTACGCGTCGGGGAAGGCGGACACCTGCACCGCCTGCGCCGCCGCCGTGAGGCTCATCTCGGCCCAGCCGGGCACCTCGTTGAGCGCGGTGAAGAAGGCGCGTGCCGCGTACGCCGGGCGCATGCACTCGGCGACCGTGCCCCAGCCGCTGCTGGGCCGCTGCTGGAAGAGGCCGACCGAGTCGTGGTCGGAGCCGCTGCCCTGGTGCGGGTAGTCGAACGATTCGGGGAGCACGTCGCTGGCCAGGTTGTAGAGGTCGCTCTCCTGCATGGCGGTGGCCACGGCCACCACGAGCGCGCGACGGGGCATCTTCATGGCCAGGCCGGTGTCGACGATCGCCTTGGCGTTGTCCATCTGCCGCTGGTCCAGCCCGGCGACGGGCCGGGGGTGCTTGGGCCGGACGGGCTTCTTCGGCGTCTTCTTCTTCGTGGGCGTCGGGCTGGGGGTGGCGGCGGGAATCGGGGTGACCGGCACCGCGACCGGCGGGGCGGTCCGCTCGAAGTCCCGGGAGGCCCGCTGCTCGGCGGCCACCCGGTCGGCGAGCACCTCACGGACCGGCTCGTGCCGCTGGCCGGTCTCCCGCGCGCCGACGACGCCGATCAGGCCGAGGCAGCAGGTCACGCCGGTGGCGACGACGATCCGGGCGGGGGTGGATCGGATCGGTCCGCACCGGGCCGGTGCCGGGGGGCGGTGCCGGCCGATCCTCCGTTCGGCCGATGCCGGGTCGATCGTCCGGCGAACGGGTGGCGTGTCGGTCGGCTGCTGCTCTTCGGGGTGATCGGCATGCACCCGCCGAGGCTAGAAAGCTTCCGGGCGCTTGCCATCGGGGTAGTTGGTGGCATGCGCCACAATTTGCCATGATCCGCCCGCGCATTACGCTCGGTGTAACACGAACTCGATCATCCTCGTGATTCGCATTTTCCGTTCATGTCCGAAAGACCTGGACAGAATACGTGCATGATCCTCTTACCGGCGGTTCCCACCACCATCCTCCGTTCGGCCGAGGGATGGGCCCGCCACCTGGTGGTGCACCCGTCGGCCGGAGAGCCCACGCGGCCGGCGACGGGAGCCTGCCCCCATCACCACCACCCGGGGTCCCGCCGCTCGATACGATGCGGACGGTGACGGAGCAGATGGTCGATGAGCGGGCCGCCGGAGAACCCGCCGGCCGCGCGGGCCGACGGGGACTCGTCGTCGGCCTGTGCGCCGTCCTGCTCGCCCTGCTGATGGTCGGCCACCGGACCGTGCCCAACGTGCACGGCGTGGGCAGCCTGGTCGACAGCGCCACCCCGCTGCTCGGGCTCGGCGTACCCCTGCTCGCGCTCGCGGCGCTGCTGCGCCGGTCCCGCCGGGCCCTGCTCGTGGTCCTGCTGCCGGCGCTGGTCTGGGTGGCGCTCTACGGCGGCGTCTGGCTGCCCCCGGCCTCCGGCGCGGGCACCACCTCGCTCCGGGTGGCCAGCCAGAACCTGCGCGCCGGCAATCCCGACCCGGCCGCCACGCTCGGCGCGCTCGCCGACGCCGCCCCCGACCTCATCGGGCTTCAGGAGGTCGACGACGGCGAGCGGGTCACCGCCGCCCTGGGCGGCCGCTACCCGCACCGGGCCGCGGTCTCCACCGTCGCGCTGTGGAGCCGCTGGCCGATCCGCGAGGCGCACGGCGTGGACACCGGCCTCGGCTGGGACCGCGCCCTGCGGGCCGTGGTCGTCACCCCGAAGGGCGACCTGGCGGTGTACGTGGTTCACCTCGGCTCGGCCCGGGCCGGGCACACCGCCACCCGGGACGAGACCCTCAGCGCCCTCGCCGCGACCGTGCGGGCCGACGACGCGCCGCGGCTGGTGGTGCTCGGCGACCTGAACACCGCCACCACCGACCGGGTCTTCGGGCCGCTCACCCGCCTGCTGGGCGACGCCCAGGCCGAGGCGGGTCAGGGTTTCGGCTTCACCTGGCCGGCGGAGCTTCCGGTGACCCGCCCGGACCACGTCCTCTACCGGGGGCTCACCCCCACCACGGCCGGGGTGGTGCACACCCCGGACAGCGACCACCGCGCGGTGACCGCCGGCTTCCGCTGGTGAGAGGTCAGTGCCGGCCGTTCTCCGCCGGAGTGACGGTCAGCCGGTGCCGGCTGTTGTCGCCGCTGGAGAACGGCCAGAGCCGATCGGCGTGCGCGACCAGGTCGGCCAACTGATCCCGGGTGAGGCCCGCCGAGGAGATCTCGGCGTGCACGTCGGCGCGGTACCGGCCGTCGTCGTCGCGGCCCAGCTTCGCCGCTGCCGTCACCTCGACGGTGTGCGCCTCGTCGGTGATCTCGCCGGCCGCCTCCACCGCCGCGTGGTGCAGGCAGGAGGCGAACGCGGCGGCCAGGAGCTGCTCGGGCGTCAGGCCGGTGCAGTGCGGCGCCAACGGGGACGCCAGGGCGGAGGAGAGACCGCCGTCGTCGGTGCGTACGTGACCGCCCGCGGCGGTCGCCGTGGCCGTCTCGGCCAGCCAGGAACTCGGATCCGGCATCGCGTTCCTCCCGTCACTCACCCGCCCGGCTACCCGGCCCCCGCCCGGCGAAACCGCGCCTGAGCAGGGAGCACGTCAGCCGGCCTGGCCGGTCGGGTACGCGTCGACCGCGATCGCCTCGGTCGCCTCGGCGGCGGCCCGCTCGGTCCACGGCGACACCGGGGCGTTGCGCTGGCGGGGCGTCGTCACCACCATCGGCACGTAGACGCGGGCGTCCACCACCTCGGCGAGCAGCAGCGCCGCCATGAGGCTGCTCGGCCGGTCGCCCGGGTCGGTGGCGAGGCAGCGGCGGCACAGGTCGGTCACCTCGGCCGGCAACCCGGTGACCTCGGGCAGCGGCTCCGGTGGCCGGCGCCGGCCCGAGCCGAGCAGCTGGGTGGTGCTGTCGGCGGCGTACGGGAGCCGGCCGGTCAGGCAGTAGTAGAGGAGCACGCCCAGGGCGTACATGTCCGCGGCCGGGGTGGCCGGCTGCCGGTCGAGCTGCTCCGGCGCCAGGTACGCCGGCGTGCCCACCACGATCCCGTCCGGAGTGTGGTCGGGCGCGCCGGCCGGGGTGGCGATCCCGAAGTCCAGCACCTTCACCCCGGCCGGGGTGAGGATCACGTTCGCCGGCTTCACGTCCCGGTGCACGATGCCGTGCGCGTGCGCGGCGGCCAGCGCGGCGCTCACCTCGGCGCACACCCGCACCGCGATCCGCCAGTCGAGCGCGCCGCCGCGCAGGTGGGCGGCGAGCGTCTCGCCCTCGGCCAGCTCCATCACGATGTACGGCACGGCGCGCCCGTCGGGCAGGGCGGCGGTGCCGAAGTCGTGGACGCTGGTCACGTTCGGGTGCACCAGCCGGGCCGCCGAGCGGGCCTCCCGCCGGATCCGCTCCACCGAGGTGGCCTCCCCGTCGAGCCCCGGCGAGATCAGCTTCACCGCGACGGTCCGGTCGAGCACGAGGTCGTGCGCCCGCCACACCTCGGACATCCCGCCGATGCCGACGCGCCGTTCGAGCTCGTACCGCCCGCCCAGCGTCCTCATCGACCACTCCTCGCCCTCGTTCCGGTGCCTCCGGTCTCGCTACCCGGGCCCCGAGCAGGGCAAACCGCCGGGGTTCGCGGCCCCGGGCGGGGTAGCTTCGCGGCAGGGGAGCGTGTCGACGGCGAGACGGAGGGTGACCGTGGCTCTGGTGCGCGTGCGGTTCGTCGGCGGCCCGGCCGACGACCTGGTGCGGGACCTGCCCGCCGACCCGGACGGGGCGCCACCGCAGCGGTGGATCCTGCGCCACCCGGACCGGCCGCCCGGCGGCGAGGCCGACCACCTCTACGAGCGCGACCGCCACCACCACGACGGGAGCGACTGGACGATGCGGTACGTGCGCACCTACCCGTTCGGCGATACCGAGTGAGCCCTGCTCAGGCCGCCCGTGCGCCGGTGGTCCCGAGGATGACCGAGGCGACCAGTTCCGGGTCGTCGTGCATCGGCACGTGCCCGCAGCCGGTGAGATCCAGGTGCCGGGCGGCCGGCAGCCGGGTCCGCGCCAGCGCCGCCTGCCGGTAGGGCAGGATCCGGTCCCGGGTGCCCCACGCGACCGTCACCGGCACGGTCGGCGCGCCGGCGAAGGCGTAGCCCCGGCCGGCCCGGGCCACCGCGCGGAAGGCGCGTGCCTCGCGCAGCGCCCGCGCGTCGGCCAGTGCCTCGGCCAGCGCCATCCGGTTCGGCCGGGCCAGGATCATGCCCAGCGCGAGGGTGCGCAGCGCCGGACTGGCGAACAGCGAGCGCAGCACGGGTTCGGGCAGCCGGGCGGCGTTGCGGTGCAGGCTGAGCACCGTGAGCGCCCAGCGCAGCTCGCGCGGTGTGCAGAAGCCGGCGGGGGAGAGGGCGGTGGCCGACGAGACGGCCCCGGCGGCGGCCAGTTCCAGGGCGATGGCACCGCCGAGGCTGTTGCCCGCCACGTGCGGGCGGTCCAGCCCGAGCGCGGCGAACAGCTCGACGATCCCGGCCACCAGGGCGGGCATGTCGGCGGGCAGGCCGGCGGCGGGCACCGGCGAACGGCCGAAGCCGGGCAGGTCGACGGCGATCACGTCGTGCGCCTCGGCGAGCCGGTCCAGCACCGGCGACCAGGCGGCCCAGTGGTGACCGATGCCGTGCAACAGCACCAGCGGCGTCCCGGCGCCGCGCCGCTCGAAGATCACCTCCACGGGTGCGCTCATCGCGGTGTCTCCTTCGCGCTCACCGGTGCCTCCGGCGTGCTGGCCCCGAAGCCCCGCCCCAGCGACCGGGACTGCTCCTCGATGAGCGGGACCAGGTCCTTGGCGGTCCACCCGACCAGCCGGTCGGCGAGCGGGCTGACCAGCAGCGACCGGACCGCCTGCACGCCACCGACAGCGCGCGGCACGTAGACCCGGCGCCGCCGGCGTTCGATCGCCCGGACGAACGCCTCCGCGCACTCCTGGACGGTGGTGGTACGCCGCATCGGCCAGGGCAGCTTCGCCAGCGCCGACTCGAACGCCGGCAGGTCGGCCCGAGCCTCGCGCACCAGGTCGGTGTCCACCCAGGACGGGTGTGCCGTGCCCACGGCAACGCCACGGTGTGCCAACTCCAGCCGGATGGCGGTGCCGAAGTGCTCCACACCGGCCTTGGAGGCGCAGTAGGCGGCCATCCCGGGCAGCGCCGCGAACGCGGCGGCGGAGGAGACGATCAGCAGGTAGCCCCGACGGGCGATGAGCGCCGGCACGGTCGCCGCCGCCGTGCGCATGACCCCGACGAGGTTCACCTCGACCGTGCGGACCAGGGCCTCGACGTCGCCGACGGCGATGGTGCCCCGGTTGGCGACCCCGGCGTTCGCCACCACCGCGTCGATGCCGCCCAGCGCCGCGACCGTGCCGTCGACCGCGGCGGTCAGCTCAGCCTGGTCGGTGACGTCGGCGGGGAACCAGACGTGGCCCGGACCCAGCTCGGTGGCGAGCGCGGCGAGGCGGTCGGGTTCCAGCCCGACGAGGGCCAGCCGCGCGCCCCGGGCGGCGGCGAGCCGGGCGGTGTGCTCGCCGATGCCCCGGGCCGCCCCGGTCACCAGCACCACCTTGCCGGCCAGCCGGCCGGCGGGACGACCGTCGATGGACATGCCGGCAAGTTACCACCGGGTAGCGGGCTGGGGAAGGGCCGTCCGGCGCGTCCGCGGCCACGCCCGTACGCCCTGGCCGGCCAGCCATTCCGGACCGTCGGCGCCGCGGGCCAGCGCGGCCACCGCCAGCATCGCGGCCCGCGCGGCGTCGGGCGCGGCCACCGTCACGGCGGCCCACGGCGAGTCCGGCGCGGCGCCGGTGCGCGGGTCGCGTACCCCGCCGCCGTCCGGGCGCAGCACGTCGGCCGTGACCAGCGCGCCGCTGGTCAGCGTGGCCGGCCCGTGCGCGACCCGCCAGCCGCCGGCCGGCGCCGGACCCGCGGCGGCCACCCGGGACCCGACCGCCACCAGCACGCCCGTCCCGTGCCGCGCCGCCACGTGCTCGGCGCACCGCTGCACCAGGTACGCGCCGGCCGTCCCGCCCAGGTCCAGCCAGAGCGGCGGCGGCACCGCCAGCAGGTCCCCGCGCAGCGACACCGCCCGCCAGTCCCCGCCCCGGTCCACCCGGCCCCACCCGGAGCCGCAGGCCGGCAGGGGGCTCACCGACCGGCGCAACCGGGCCGCGCCGACCGTCGGGTCCACCAGCCCGCCGGTCGCCTCGGCCGCGCCCAGCGACACCGCCACCAGGTCGCGCAGCAGTGGACCCACCGGCACCGGCCGGCCGGCGGCCCGGTGGGCCCGGGCCAGCTCCACGTCGACCGCGCGCAGCCCGGCCAGGCGGCGCGCCACCGCGCGCCGGGCCGCCGGGAGCGCCGTACGATCGGTGACCGCGAGCCTCACGACCTGGTCCCGCCACCACCAGCGGACCTCGAAGAACCCGTCGACGCTCATGCGCCGAGCGTGCTCGCCGTTTCTGGAGGGGACGTGGGCCGTTCCTGTGGTCCGGCTGTGCGTCCGCCCGCGCTCCGGCGCCGCGCGGATTCCGGGCGCACGACCCGCACAGCTGGTACACAGGATCGGGACAGGACCGCCACAGCGGGTGCGCCCACGATGGGAGCATGGTCATGAACGGGCAGGCCGCGCAGGGCCGCATCGAGCTGCGGCGACCGGACGGCGAACCGGTGCGGGTGCTGGTGGTCGACGACGAGCCGACACTCACCGACCTGCTCTCGATGGCGCTGCGCTACGAGGGCTGGCAGGTGACCACCGCCGGCAACGGGATGGCGGCGATCAGCGCCGCCCGGCAGTTCAAGCCCGACGCCGTGGTGCTCGACGTCATGCTCCCCGACCTGGACGGCTTCCAGGTGCTCCGCCGGTTGCGCGAGCAGGCGCCCACCGTGCCGGTGCTCTTCCTGACCGCGCGGGACGCGGTCGAGGAGCGGATCGCCGGCCTCACCGTCGGCGGCGACGACTACGTCACCAAGCCCTTCAGCCTCGAAGAGGTGATCGCCCGGCTGCGCGCCCTGCTGCGCCGCTCCGGGTTCGCCGTCGCCGCCCGCGAGGAAGCCGTGCTCACCGTCGGCGACCTGAGCCTCGACGAGGACAGCCACGAGGTACGCCGCGGCGGCGACCTGATCAACCTCACGGCCACCGAGTTCGAGCTGCTGCGGTACCTGATGCGCAACCCGCGCCGGGTGCTGAGCAAGGCGCAGATCCTCGACCGGGTCTGGAACTACGACTTCGGCGGCCAGGCCAACGTGGTCGAGCTGTACATCTCGTACCTGCGCAAGAAGATCGACGCGGGCCGGGAGCCCATGATCCACACCCTGCGCGGGGCGGGCTATGTCCTCAAGCCCGCGGAGTGACCGGGGCGGGCGGCTGCGGCGATGGCTGGCCGGGTGGTCACTGCGCCGCCGCCTGGTGCTCTCCGTCGTGGCGCTGCTGGCCCTGGTCAGCATCGGCATCGGCGGCCTGACCACGATCGCCCTGCGGCACTTCCTCATCGGCCAGGTCGACAACCAGATCACCGCCGGCGAGCGGGGGGCCGGTCAGATCCAGCCCTACTTCCGCAACCCGTACGAGCGGCAGCGCTCGGACGGCAGCCCGCGCGTGCTGGAGCCGCCGCCCGGCTTCCCGCCGGATTCGGTCGCCGTCAAGCTGGTGGACGGCCAGGTCGTGTCGAGCACGATCCGGACCACCGCCGGCACCGCCGACTCGCTGCCGGCCGGCGACGCCGCTCCGCTGACCCGGCAGCCCACCGACGGGCGGCCCCGCACCGTCGAGCTGGGCGACCACGGTGAGTACCGGGCCGTCGCGCGCCGGGTCGACGACGGCGACATCCTGATCTTCGCCTACCCGCTCTCCTCGGTGAACGAGACGGTCATGTGGCTGCTGGTCGCCCAGGCCGGGCTGGTCGCCGCCGGGCTGATCATCGCCGGCGGGCTCGGCCTGCTGATCGTCCGGGCCGCGCTGCGCCCGCTGAACCGGGTCGCCGCCACCGCCGCCCGGGTCACCGAGCTGCCGCTGGACCGGGGCGAGCCGGCGTTGTCGGTGCGCGTTCCGGCGGCCGACACCGACCCGCGTACCGAGGTCGGACAGGTGGGCGGCGCGCTCAACCGGATGCTCGGCCACGTCGCCGCCGCGCTCGCCGCCCGGCAGGCCAGCGAGACGCGGGTACGCCAGTTCGTCGCCGACGCCAGCCACGAGCTGCGCACCCCGCTCGCGGCCATCCGCGGTTACGCCGAGGTGGCCCGGCGCGGCCGGGACGAGGTGCCGCCGGACGTGGCGCACGCCCTGCGGCGGGTGGAGTCGGAGAGTACCCGGATGACCAGCCTCGTCGACGACCTGCTGCTGCTCGCCCGCCTCGACTCCGGCCGCCCGCTCGCGGCCGAGCCGGTCGACCTCACCGCCATGGTGGTCAACGCGGTCAGCGACGCGCACGTGGCCGGCCCCGAACACCGCTGGCAGCTCGACCTGCCCGACGAGCCGGTCAGCGTCACCGGCGACGCCCACCGGCTGCACCAGGTGCTGGCGAACCTGCTCGCCAACGCCCGGGTGCACACCCCGCCCGGCACCACGGTCACCACCCGGCTCGCGCCGGTGGCCGGCGGCGTCGAGCTGAGCGTCACCGACGACGGCCCCGGCATCCCCGCGGAGCTGCAACCGGAGGTCTTCGAGCGGTTCGCCCGCGGCGACAGCTCCCGCTCCCGGGCGCACGGCAGCACCGGCCTCGGCCTGGCCATCGTGGCCGCCGTGGTGGAGGCCCACCACGGCGAGGTCGAGGTGGCGAGCCATCGCGGGCGGACCGTGTTCACGGTGCGCCTGCCCGGATCCACAGCCGACGCATAGGTCGCTCACGGGGCCGGGTCAGCGGATCGCCCGAGGCTTGCCCGCATGGACAGAACAGAGAGCCTGCTGACCGCGCCCGCAGCCGGGTCGCCCGCGACCGACCCGGCTCCCGCGCCCGCCCCGGAACCGGTCCGGCCCCCGGCGCAGCCGCCCGCCGAGCCGCCCCGTCGCGACCCGCGCTGGACGCGACCGGCCCTGCTCGGCCTGCTGCTGGCCACCGCCGTGCTCTACCTCTGGGGCCTCGGCGCCTCGGGCTGGGGCAACGCGTTCTACTCGGCGGCCGTGCAGGCCGGCTCGGAGAGCTGGAAGGCCTTCTTCTACGGCTCCTCGGACGCGGCCAACTCGATCACCGTCGACAAGACCCCGGCCTCGCTGTGGCTGATGGCCCTCTCGGTCCGCCTGTTCGGGCTGAGCAGCTGGTCGATCCTGGTGCCGCAGGCGCTGCTCGGCGTCGCCTCGGTCGGCGTGCTGTACGCCACCGTGCGCCGCTGGTACGGGCCGGTCGCCGGCCTGCTCGCCGGGGCGGTGCTCGCGGTCACCCCGGTCGCAACGCTGATGTTCCGGTTCAACAACCCCGACGCCCTGCTGGTGTTCCTGCTGGTCAGCGCCGCCTACGCGACGGTCCGCGCGGTCGAGACCGCGAGCACCCGGTGGATCACCCTCACCGGCGCCCTGGTCGGCCTCGGCTTCCTCACCAAGATGCTCCAGGCGTTCCTGCTGATCCCGGTCTTCGCCGGGGTCTACCTGCTGGCCGCGCCGACCGGCTTCTGGCGGCGGATCCGCCAGCTGCTGCTCTCCGGGCTGGCCGTGGTGGTCGCTGCCGGCTGGTGGGTGGCGATCGTGGAGCTGGTCCCGGCCGGCGCCCGCCCGTACATCGGCGGCTCGCAGCACAACAGCATCCTGGAGCTGACCCTCGGCTACAACGGCCTCGGACGGATCACCGGCGACGAGGAGGGCAGCGTCGGCGGCGGCCGCATGGGCGGCGGGGGCGGGGGCCCGTTCTCCGGACAGTCCGGCCTGCTGCGGATGTTCGACACCGAGGTCGGCGGCCAGATCTCCTGGCTGCTGCCGGCCGCGCTGATCCTGCTGGTCGCCGGGCTGTGGCTGGCCGGGCGGGCGGCGCGTACCGACCGGATCCGCGCTGGGCTGCTGCTCTGGGGCGGCTGGCTCCTGGTCACCGGACTGATCTTCAGCTTCATGTCCGGGATCTTCCACGCGTACTACACCGTGGCCCTGGCCCCGGCCGTCGGCGCGCTGGTCGGCATCGGGGTGACCCTGCTCTGGCGGGCCCGGACCAGTCCGGCGATCCCCGCCGCGGCCACCCCCGGGTACACCCCGGCCACCACCACCGGCCCCCTCCCGCCGGCCGCCGCGGGCTCGGTCCCGCAGGCCACCGGGGGCTCGGTCCCGCCGGCCGCCGCAGGTCCGGTTCCGCCGGTGGCCGCCGGGCCCGGCGTTCACGGCGCCGGGGCAGCATCCCCGGACGGCCCGCCTGGTCACCCGGTCACGGGCCCGTCGCCGGTGTCCGTCACCGACGCCGCCGTCGCGCCCGGCACTCCGCCGAACCAGCAGCAGCCGGGGCACCGTGTGCCCGGTGACCAGGTGGCTGCGGCGGCGGGCACCACACCCGCCCCGGCGGGCGGTCCGGTCGCCCCGGGCCGGCGGCGCGGGTTCGTCGCGACCATGATCCTGGCGGTCACGCTGGGCGTCACCGCCTGGTGGTCCTGGCACCTGCTCGGCCGCAGCGCCGACTGGTACCCGTGGCTGCGCACCGCCGTGCTGGTGGTCGGCCTGGCCGTCGCCGCGCTGCTGGTCCTCGTCGACCGCCTGCCCCGCCGGGTGGCGCCGGTGCTGCTGGCCTTCGGCGCGGCGGCCGCGCTCGCCGGACCGGCGGCGTACTCGCTCCAGACGGCGGCGACCGCGCACACCGGCTCGATCCCGAGCGCCGGCCCGTTCGTGCAGGGCGGCTTCGGCCCCGGTGGCCGTGGCGGCTTCCCCGGCGGCGGCCGGATGCCGGGCGGCATGCAGTTCCCCGGCGGCCAGTTCCCCGGCTTCCCGGGCGGCCAGACCGGCGGCACCGCATCAGGCGGCACCGCGCAGAACGGCGGCACCGGCCAGAACGGACAGTTCCCGGCCTTCCCCGGCGGCGGCACCGGCCAGTTCCCCGGCTTCCCGGGCGGCCAGACCGGCCCCGGTCAGAACGGCGCCGGGCCGGACGGCTCCGGTCAGAACGGCACCGGCCAGGACGGGACGACCGGGCAGCGCGGCACGACCGGGCAGTTCCCCGGTGGTGACGGCCGGTCGCAGCGCGGCGGCGGCATGGGCGGGCTGCTCGACGCCCGCGAGCCGAGCGCCGAGCTGAAGGCGTTGCTGGAGGCCGACGCGAACCACTACACCTGGGTCGCCGCGACGGTCGGCTCGAACAACGCCTCCGGCTACCAGCTCGCCACCCGCGAGCCGGTGATGCCGATCGGCGGCTTCAACGGCAGCGACCCGTCGCCGACCCTCGCCCAGTTCCAGCAGTACGTCGCCGACGGACGGATCCACTACTTCATCGGCGGCGGTGGGTTCCGGGCCAACGGCGGCAGCAACGCCTCCGGCGAGATCGCCGCCTGGGTGGCGGAGAACTTCACGGCACAGACGGTCGACGGCGTGACCGTGTACGACCTGAGCGGCGGAGAGCGGGGCTGAGCGATGACCGACACGAGCGAACCCCGGGCCGCCGTGCAGGCCCGGCCCACGGCGCCCACGGCGGTGCTCGACGTGGTGGTGCCCGTCTACAACGAGGAGGCCGACCTCGGCCCCTGCGTCCGGCGGCTGCACGCGCACCTCACCGCGCACTTCCCGTACCCGTTCCGGATCACCGTGGCGGACAACGCCAGCGTGGACGGCACGCTCGCGGTGGCCGAGGCGCTCGCCGCCGAGCTGCCCGAGGTGGGGGTGCTGCACCTGGACGCCAAGGGCCGGGGCCGGGCGCTGCGGGCCGCGTGGTCGGCCTCGCCGGCGCCGGTGCTGGCGTACATGGACGTGGACCTCTCCACCGACCTGGCGGCGCTGTTGCCGCTGGTCGCCCCGCTCATCTCCGGCCACTCGGATCTGGCCATCGGCACCCGGCTGGCGCGGACCAGCCGGGTGGTCCGGGGGGCCAAGCGGGAGGTGATCTCGCGCGGCTACAACCTGCTGCTGCGCGGCACCCTCGCGGTGCGCTTCTCCGACGCGCAGTGCGGCTTCAAGGCGATCCGCGCCGACGTGGCGGCGGGGCTGTTGCCGCTGGTGCAGGACACCGGCTGGTTCTTCGACACCGAGCTGCTGGTGCTGGCGCAGCGGGCCGGACTGCGGATCCACGAGGTGCCGGTGGACTGGGTGGACGACCCGGACAGCCGGGTGGACATCATGGCCACCGCGCTGGCCGACCTGCGCGGCATCTGGCGGCTGGGCCGGGGCCTGGTCACCGGGGCTTTGCCCCTGGCCGACCTGCGCGCGCAGCTCGGCCGGGCGCCGCTGCCCGCGCCGCCGGCCCAGGTGCCCGTCGGGCTGCCGCGGCAGCTCGCCCGGTTCGCCGTGGTCGGGGTGGCCAGCACGCTGGCGTACCTCGTGTTGTTCGTGTCGGCCCGCGGCCCGCTCGGGGCGCAACCGGCGAACCTGCTGGCGCTGCTGGTCACCGCGGTGGCCAACACGGCGGCCAACCGGCGGCTCACCTTCGGCGTCACGGGCCGCCGGCACGCCGGCCGGCACCATCTCCAGGGCCTGCTCGCCTTCGCCCTCGGCCTGGCGCTGACCAGCGGTTCCCTGGCGGTCCTGCACGCCACCGCCGGAACGCCGCCGCGCGTCCTGGAGCTGACCGTCCTGGTCGCCGCCAACCTCGCGGCGACCGCCCTCCGCTTCACCCTGCTCCGGCTCGCCATGCACCACCGTCCCTGACCGCGGCGGATCTTGGCGAGTTCCCGTTCGCTGGGAACGGCAACTCGCCAGGATCCGGAGCAGGAAACGCGCCGGCGCGTGGCAGGGTGGGGGGATGTACCGGGAGGGGCCGGCGCCCGGGATCCCCGGGGCCGTGCGGTGGGCCAGCGTCTCGCGTGGCGCCGCGTCCGTGCGGGTGCTGCCGGACGGGTGCCTGGACCTGCTCTGGTCCAGCCGGTCGGGGCTGCTGGTGGCCGGGCCGGACCGCACCGCGCACCTGTCGGTGAGCGTGCCGGGGGAGCGGTGGGTCGGGCTGCGCCTGCCGCCGGGCACCGGACCGGCGGTGTTCGGCGTGCCCGCCGACGAGCTGCGCGACCAGCGGGTACCCCTTGCCGACCTGTGGGGACGCGCCGCCGCCGACCTGGCCGACCGCGTCGCGGCGGCCGACGTGTCAGCGGCCGATCGGCCTGACCCGGTCGCGGAGGCCGTCGGCACGACCCCGCACCGGGACCTCCGCCGGCACCGTGCCGGTTCAGCCGCCGGCGATCCCGCCGCGTCGGCGCTCGGCCGGGGGCCGGTCGCGGCCGTGCTGGAGGAGGTCGCCCTGGGCCGCTTGCGGGCCGCCGGGGGGCCCGACCCGCTCGGCGCCCGGGTCGCCGCCCGGCTCGCGGCCGGCGGCACGGTCGCCGCGAC
>NZ_JBEXLM010000047.1:0-37991 GCF_040609975.1 Micromonospora sp. NPDC004551
CGATCGTCGAGCACGATCTAAGCAGAGGACCGGCGAGCGCAACGTTCACCGTGCCGCACGTCCATCAGCAGACCGGGTCATGCCGGCATCCGCTTCTGCTCTCAGCGGTTGCTGCCGGGCAGCGATGCCCGCAGAGAGCGCCGTAGCCGATGGTGGAGGTGACGGCGAGGGCGGCGACGATGCGCCGCCCGTGGCGCCCGCCGACCGTGCGGTCGGCGGGCGCCGTTGTGGTGGTGGTCATCAGCTGGCGCAGCAGCCGCTGGTCGGGGTGTCCAGGCTGATGAGGTTGAGCGGTGCGGACAGCAGGCCGCCGGAGATCCCGGTGGCGAGCCCCTGTCCGGCCGGCTGGGCTGCGGGGGCGGGGCCGCAGCAGCTGTCGGTGCCGGTGGAGTCGGCGGAGTTGCTGTTGCAGACGCCGGTTTCGGGCAGGTCGAGCTGGACGTCGCGGGCGGCGTCCCAGTCGCCGGCGAGGGCGGCGACGACGGAGCGGACCTGCTCGTAGCCGGTGGCCATGAGGAAGGTGGGCGCGCGGCCGTAGCTCTTCATGCCGACGGCGTAGTAGCCGATCTCGGGGTGGGCGAGTTCGTCGGCGCCGTGCGGGGGGACGGTGCCGCAGGAGTGCTCGTTCGGGTCGATCAGCGGGGCGAGGGCGCGGGTGGCGCCCATGATCGGGTCGAGGTCGAGGCGCAGCTCTGCGGCGATGGAGTGGTCGGGGCGGAAGCCGGTGGCGGCGACGATGCGGTCCACGGTGATGGACTCGTCGGTGCCGTCGGCGTGGCGGACGGCCACGGCGACCCGGCCGTCGGTCGGGGTGAGCGCGTGTACGGAGAAGCCGGTGAGCAGCCGGATGCGACCGGCGTCGACGTGGTCGCGCAGCCGGGAGCCGAGCGCACCGCGAGCGGGTAGGGCGTCGGCGTCGCCACCGCCGTAGGTTCGGGCCGGGCTGGCCGAGCGGATCGCCCAGGTGACCTCGGTGCCGGGCTCGGCTGCGGCCAGCTCGGCCAGGGGAAGCAGGGTGTTCGCGGCGGAGTGGCCGGCGCCGACGACGAGGGTGTGTCGGCCGGCGAAGCGGTTCCGGTCGGTGCCGAGCACGTCGGGTAGGGCGTGCTCGAGGAACGCTGCGGCGTTCTTTTCGCCGCGGGCGGGCAGGCCGGAGGCGCCGAGGACGTTGGGGGTGCCCCAGGTGCCGGAGGCGTCGATGACGGCGCGGGCCAGCAGCTCGTCGCCGTCGGCGAGGCGGATCAGGAACGGTGTCTGTTCGCGGCTGGCGGTGCGCAGCCGGTCCAGGCCGAGGCGGCTGATCGCCTCCACCCGGGTGTCGTAGCGCAGGTGGGGCTTGAGCTGCGGCAGCTCCGCGAGGGGCTGAAGGTAGTCGGCGACGAGGTCCGCGCCGGTGGGCAGGGCGTCCTCGGCTGGGGCGACCCAGCCGGCGTCGTCGAGGAGTCGGCGGGCGGCTGGGTCGACGTTGTAGCGCCACGGGGAGAACACGCGCACGTGCCCCCACTGCCGCACGGCCGCGCCGGCGGTGTCGCCGGCCTCTAGGACAAGGAAGGGCAGGCCGCGCTCGTGCAGGTGGGCGGCGGCGGCCAGGCCCACGGGGCCCGCGCCGATCACGACGACGGGCAGGTCGTCCAGGACGGTCATCGGAAACTCCTCTGTGTTGAAGATTGTCGAATTAAGACGGTGTAGTGGTGCTGCGGCGGGTGAAGCCGAAGGGGTTCAGATGGCGGGGCTGCGGCGCTCGAGCAGCACCACGTCGCGCCATCGGCCGTGGTGCCGGCCGATCCGTTCGCGGGTGCCGATGACGCGGAACCCGGCCCGCTGGTGCAGGGCGAGGCTGGCGGTGTTCTCCGGGAAGACGCCGGACTGGATGGTCCAGATGCCGGCGGCGTCGGTGGAGGCGATCAGCGCGTGCAGCAGCAGCCGGGCCACGCCACGCCCTTGGGCGGCGGGGTCGACGTAGATGGAGTGCTCGACCACCCCGGCGTAGACCGCCCGGCTCGATGTCGGTGACACCGCCACCCATCCGATGACGATGTGGTCCGCGTCGACGGCTACGAGGCGGTGGTCGGGCAGCTTGGCCGCGTCGAATGCGGTCCAGGTCGGTGCGGTGGTCTCGAAGCTGGCGTCGCCGCCGTCGAGGCCGGCCTGGTAGATGGCGAGGACGCGATCGGCGTCGTCCGAGGTCATCGGGCGGACGGTGATGCCGGCCATCAGCAGGCTCCCTTCGGGGTGGGGGCCGGGCGGCCCATGACGACGTCTGCGGCGGAGGGGAAGCAGCCGACGCAGGCGTCGTTGATGCGGTAGTGACGGGCGGTGCCGACCGGTTCGACGAGCACGAACCGCACCTCGGTCAGGATCTTCAGGTGTTGGGAGACGGTGGACTGGGCCAGGCCGACGGCGGCGACGATCTCCCCCACGCTCATCGGCCGGGCGTGCCGGGCCAGGTACTCCACGATCTGCACCCGGGTCGGGTCTGCGAGGGCCCGGAACCACGAGGCGTAGGTCTGCGCGGTGTCCCGGTCGAGGAGGTCGCCCACCATCACTCCCTCTATCGTTTATCGCCGATTGGCGATGAAAGTGTAGCGGGTGCGACCGCCGCGAGGTGAGCGGTCACGACAACGAGCCGGGTGATGGCACCGAGAGTGACCGGATCGACCTTGTCGGGGGTGTCAGCGGGACTGTGATAGCCGCCCATGCCGGCACCGATTCCTACTGCGGCGAAACCGGCAGCGCCGTAGCGGCGGTTGTCCGACGCCACCGGACCCGCCGTCAGAGGGATACCGGTGTGGCGGCCGGCCTGGTCGAGCAGGGCGAGAAGGCGGTGAGCCGGGCCGCCGGCCTCCACCGCGGCCGCCACGTCCAGACGGCCGGCGCCGTCGACGTTGATGACCAACGGCGCGGCACCCGCGGCGCGGAGCTGGGCGGCGTGGTGGGCGGAGCCGAGAGCCCCGACCTCCTCCCCGTCGAGCAGCGCGACGGACAGTCCCGCACCAGCCGGCAGCACGGTGGTGAGAACGCGGGCGGCGTCGAGGACCACGGCGACGCCGGTGGCGTTGTCCGAAGCGCCGGGCAGGCGGAGCCCGGGGTGGTCGCCAACGCCGTCGTAGTGCGCGGTCAACAGCAGGTCGACGCCAGCGGGGACGGGCTGCCGGAGGCGGGCGTGGATGTTGGTGCCGGTGACGTCGTCGCGGCGCAGCGGCGTGGCGCCGGCCAGCCAACTGTCGCCCGCGGTGGCGGCGGTGAGCACGGCGTGGTGGGTGTCCGGGTCGAGGGTCAGCACCGGCAGCGGCCCCGGGTCCGGGCCGGCGAGCATGGTGAACTGCCAGCCCTCGGCGTCAACCGGGCGGCGGACCAGCAACCCGGTGGCGCCGTGGGTGTCGCGGTAGGCGTCGAACAGGCTCATCTCGGCCGGCACGACCAGCCACCGACCCGCCGGATCGTCCGCGCCGGCGACGCCGAGGGCGCCGCGACGGATGTCTCGCGTGTCGGCGGAGGCCGGATGGATCGCGACCTGCCGCCCGAACACCAACTCCCAGGTGCCGCCCCCATCACCCCAGGTGACCGTCGGCGCCGCATACACCTGCGGCACGGCGCGGACGGGGAACTGCTCGGTGCGGACGTCGGCGCCGAGTGCGGTGAGCTGGTCGACGAGCCAGGCGCGGGCCGCCGCCCCGCCGGTAGAGCCGACCCGTCGTCCGGCTAGCGGGTCGGAGGCGAGGGTGGCGATGGTGGCGGTCATCCGACCGGCGCTGACCTGTTTGAGCAGGTCAGCGAGGTTGTTCGAGCTGGTCATGAGCAGCAGCCCTGTCCGGTGGCGATGGCGTCGGTCTTGGCCGTGGTGCCACAGCAGGAGTCAGCCGCCTGGGCGGCCTGCCGGGTACCGCAGCACGGGTCACCGCTGGCGGTTTCGCCGGCCGGCGGGAGGATGCCGCCGACGGCCTGGGCGGGGCTGCCGCAGCAGGCGCCGGAGCCGGTGATCTGCAGGGCCGCGGCGGGGTCGTCGGTGAAACCGCCGGCGGTGGGGGTGTTCTCGCTCATGTCGGTTCCTCTCGTCAACGGGGGGTGATCAGGGTGTAGACGGCGGCGCGGGTGGTGTCGTAGTGGCGCTCGGCGCGCTGCGCGTGGGTGGACACCTGGGCGCAGGAGTCGCAGAAGCGGACACCGGGCAGGGATTCACGCGAGCGGCGGGTGGAGCCGAACATGCTCGTCCTCGCTTCCTCGGAACGCTGTCTTGACGTCTGTCGAATCAGACACTTGCACGCTGATTAGAGCGATGTCAACCTAGAGGCATGTCAAAACAACGGGCGCCTCTCGCCGTCATCGATCTCAACGCCGACACGCCGTGCTGCCCTCCGCTGGCCCAGCGCAGGGTCCCGGCCGAGACGGCGGCGGTCCTCGCGCCCGCGTTCAAGGCGCTCGGTGATCCGGTGCGCCTGCAGCTGATGTCGATGATCGCCTCCGCAGAGGACGGGGAGGCGTGCGTGTGCGACCTGACGCCCGCGTTCGACCTGACCGGGCCGACGATCTCCCACCACCTCAAGACGCTGCGCGAGGCGGGCCTGGTCGATGCCGAGCGGCGAGGCACGTGGGTCTACTACCGGGCTCGACCGCAGATCCTGCGTCAGCTCGCCGCGCTGCTGTCGATCGAGCCGGCGGCCACGGCGAAGGCCTGACCCGCTCCCCCATCGCCGTCATCCGCCGGCTGCATTCCCCTGCAGGGGCGACGCCGACCGCTGGGCACCGGATGCCGCGGGATGTACCTGTCGGAAGAGTCGTGGGCGCCGGGACCCGCGTGCGTCGAGGGCGATCATGACGTGCGCCGCGTCGCGTCCGACGACGCAGGGTGTTCGAGGCGAAGGATCGCGACCTGCCGCTGAGCAGCCGTCCCCGACGCCGGCACCGGCGAGATCCGGGCCTGTCACGAGACCGGCTTGACTCGGCAGATTTACTCAGCGATATTTGAGTCAATGAGCACTGAGCCGTCTTCCCTCGACGTGCGGGCCCGCATCCACGCCGCACTCGGCGTTCCGGCACGCCTGGCGATCGTGGACGCGCTCACCCTGGGCGACGCCTCCCCCGGGGAGATCGCGCACACGCTCGACATGCCGACGAACCTGGTGGCCCACCACGTCCGGGTCCTCACCGACGCCGGCCTCGTCATCAAGGGCCGCTCCGAGGGCGACCGGCGCCGCACCTACCTGCGGCTACGCCCTGAGACGCTGGCCGCTCTCGCCACTCCCCGGCTGGCCGGCGTGGGCCGGGTGGTGTTCGTATGTACTCACAACTCGGCCCGCTCGCAGTTGGCCGCCGCGCTGTGGAAGCAGCGCGCCCACGGCGACGTCGCCTCCGCCGGGACGAAGCCCGCCACCCGGGTACACCCGCGTGCGGTGGCCGTGGCCCACGGCCACGACCTCGACCTCGACCCGACCGGCACCGCCCACGTCGCCGACGTCGTCCGTCGCGACGACCTGGTGATCGCCGTATGCGACAACGCCCACGAGGAACTGACCGGCCCTATCCGCCCCCGCCTGCACTGGTCGGTCCCGGACCCGGTGCGCGTGGACACCGACGAGGCGTTCGAAGCCGCCTACGCCGACCTGGCCGACCGCGTTGACCGGCTCGCGCCCGCCATCCTGCCCGGAGCTCTCCGATGACCGACATCACCGCCCACCCTGCCGATACGAGAGCTGGACCGTGGACGACCCGGCTGGGCTCGACCTGGCCGACGTGCGGCCGATCCGCGACGGGATCGAGCGCCGCGTCCGTCGCCTGCTCGACGAGTTGAACGTCCCCGCCGCCCGATAACCGATCTGCCCGACGATCCGGGACAGCACCATCATGGGAGACGAAGACTGATGACCATTGCACTTCGGCGGCGCCTGCTGGCCGAGTTCGTCGGCACCGCCCTGCTGGTCACCGCCGTGGTGGGCTCCGGCATCATGGCCGCCACCCTCTCCCCCGGCGATGTGGGCCTTCAACTGCTGGAGAACTCCACCGCCACCGCGTTCGCTCTCGGCGCGCTGATCCTGATCTTCGGCCCGGTCTCCGGCGCGCACTTCAACCCCGTCGTCTCCGCCGCTGACTGGTTCCTCGGCCGCCGCGCCGGCACCGGCCTCGCCGGCCGAGACCTGGGCGGTTACGTCGTGGCGCAGGTGCTGGGTGCGATCGCCGGGTCCGTGCTGGCGAACCTGATGTTCGACCTGGCCGCTGTCGACTTCTCCGGCAAGGACCGCGCCGCCGGTCACCTGTGGCTGGGTGAAGTCGTTGCCACCACCGGCCTGATCCTGCTGATCTTCGCGCTCGCTCGCTCCGGCCGCGCCCCGGTCGCGCCCGCCGCCGTCAGCGCCTACATCGGTGCCGCCTACTGGTTCACCTCGTCGACCTCGTTCGCCAACCCGGCGGTCACCATCGGCCGCGCGTTCACCGACACCTTCGCCGGCATCGCCCCCACCTCGGTGCCCGGCTTCGTCGTCGCGCAGCTTGTGGGACTTGCCGTCGGTGTCGGCCTGCTCGCCGCCCTCTACCCCAATGCGGGCGCCGCCGCCGACCAGGTAGTCGTCCCCACGGACGAGGACGCCGCCGTCGGCCGCCGCTCATGACAACCGCGCACCCACACGGCACCAGCGGCGCTCGGCCTGATGCGGGCTTCGTCAACCGCCGCCGTGACCCCGGCCGCTACCGGACGCTCGACTGCAACTGCGACCCGGCCCACCTGTTACCTGACCCCGACGACACGACGGTCAACCGGCCCATGGAAGGCACCCGATGAGCGACAAGCCCAGCGTCCTGTTCGTCTGCGTCCACAACGCCGGCCGCTCCCAGATGGCCGCCGGCTGGTTGCGCCACCTCGCCGGTGACACCGTCGAAGTCCGCTCCGCCGGCTCCTCCCCCGCCGACCAGGTCAACCCCGCCGCCGTCGAGGCCATGCGCGAGGTCGGCATCGACATCACCGACCAGACCCCCAGGCTGCTGGAGTACGAGACTGCGCAGTCCTCCGACGTCATCGTCACCATGGGCTGCGGCGACGCCTGCCCCGTTTTCCCGGGCAAGCGCTACGAGGACTGGAAGCTCGAAGATCCGGCCGGCAAGGGCGTCGATGCCGTCCGGCCGATCCGCGACGAGATCCGCGCCCGCGTGGAGAGCCTCCTGGCCGAGCTGCGCCCCACCGTCTGACGCCGCCCTCGTCGCCGCCCGCCGGACCCCCGCCCGGCGGGCGGCTCAGCCGTGAGCAGGAGCCCCTCACGTCCGACCTCCACCGGCTGATCATCATCGGTGTGGTGGCCGTGGTGCCTACCACGGCAGTTGCCGTTACTTCTGCTGTCGAGCTAATCGCTCGACTGGGCGGCAGGCTGAGCCGATCATTACGCCTGTCCCTTCCACCACCCGCGGGTCGATCACCGCTAACCTCGGCCTTCGTTGACCTGTTTTCGATGGAGGACTGATGCTGGCTCCGCTGCGGTATCGCGCGTTCCGATACCTCGCTGCTGGTCGGCTGGTCAACATGCTGGGCAACGGCGTCGCCCCCATCGCGCTGGCCTTCGCCGTACTCGACCTGACCGGCTCAGTGCGCGACCTGGGCCTGGTGGTCGGCGCGCGATCGCTGATGACCGTGTTGTTCGTCCTTTTCGGCGGGGTGGTGGCCGACCGGATTCCGCGCCGGCTGGTCCTGGTCGGATCCAATGCGCTTGGTGCGCTGACCCAGGCGGCTGTGGCCGCCCTGGTGCTCACCGGCACGGCGACAATCCCGCTGTTACTGGCGCTCGGTGCGGCCAACGGCATCGTGAGCGCCCTGGCCCAGCCAGCCTCGGCCGCCACGACGCCGCAGACCGTGCCGCCGGAGCTTATCCAGCCGGCCAACGCGCTCATCCGGCTCGGCATCAACGCGGGGATGATCGGCGGGGCAGCGCTCGGTGGCCTCCTGGTGGCCGCCGTCGGACCCGGCTGGGGTCTCGCCGTCGACGCGCTCACCTTCGCTGTCGCGGCAGTGGCGTTCACGGGAGTCCGGGTCACTGCCCCATCAGAGAAAAACGCCCGCACGAGCATCGTCGCCGACCTGCGGGAGGGCTGGACGGAGTTCACCGCGCGCACCTGGGTCTGGATCGTGGTGCTCGGCTTCATGTTTCTCAACGCGGCTCTCGCCGGCGGGGTGAACGTGCTAGGCCCGGCAGTCGCGGACGAGACGATCGGCCGGAGTGCCTGGGGTGTGGTGCTGGCGGCCGAAACCGCCGGAATGGTCGTCGGCGGGTTGATCGCACTGCGGATCCGGGTTCGCCGGCTGCTGCTGCTCGGGGTGGCCTGCATGTTCGCCGAGTCGTTCCTGCTGTTGGGGCTGGCCCTCGCACCCACCATCGTCGTACTTCTTGCGGCCGCAGCGACGGTCGGCGTCGCCGTCGAACAGTTCGCCGTCGCCTGGGAAACATCGATTGCGCAGCACATCCCGGCCGACCGGCTGGCCCGCGTCTACTCCTACGACATGTTGGGATCTTGGATCGCCATTCCTCTCGGCCAGGTCGCGGTCGGGCCGGTCGCCGCGGCGATCGGCACGCGCGACACACTGCTGACCCTCGCCGCGTTGGTGGTGCTCTCCGTCGTCGGCATGCTGGCCAGCCGGGACGTCCGCCGGCTACAGGCGGTTGCCCCCGCGCGCGCTGCTGAAGCGGCGCAGGCCGGGTCAGGGGGCAGTGCACCGGGTGACAACTCTGCCGCCACGCCCGCCGAACCAGCCGCCCGCGCCTGACGCCTGGCGAGGAAGGTCAGCCGCAACGTGTGGGGACCACTCGTCCCCGCTGACGACCGTCGGGGGTAGGGACTACTGGCACGGGGATGGCATGGCCCACGGCGGCCTGGCGGCAGACTTGGGCCTTGTGCCAACTCAGCCGCTGATTCGCAAGGTTCGCTTTGAGATCCGCCCATCGGGCGATGGTCACGACCCAGCACGTGAGTTGCTGCCGTACATCGACAACGTGAGTCTGGTAGATCTCGTCTCGGCCTTCGAGCACGCCGCCGGCCACGATGTGCCCGGCACGTATGCCGGGATCGTTCTCGATCACTTCAACTTCGGTGACCTGACGGCCTACCTCACTGGGCGACCGGACTCCTCCTACTGGTCCGGGAAAGGCGTGATCGCCCTGCTCGGTTGCGACTGCGGCGAGGTCGGCTGCTGGCCTCTGGAAGCCCAGGTGCTTACTGCTGAGGACTCAGTGACGTGGCGCGGCTTCTCCCAGCCCACCGCCCCAAGCGCGACTACGGGGAGTTCGGTCCCTTCGTGTTCCGCCGGAACCAGTACGAGCGCGCAGTTCGCGAGGCGGTTGCCGCGAGCCTGTCCTCATCCGCTTGGTAGGCGCCAAGGACTGCGGCGCCTGCTCGCGCGACGGTCCGAAAGCGGCCAGAGCGGCCTGTCGCACGGTCAGCTTGGGAATCGCGTTGATCTACACGACGCGCAGCGACATTCTGAGGTCAGACGCACGCAGCGTATCTGCCTCGCCAATCGGGCAGCCCTCGGTGCCCGTACCGAAAGCTGCATCGGACGCGCTACGGGCACGGTGATCCGGCGTCGAGGAGGCCGGCATGGCGTTGGTCAAGAAGGGCTCTCGGCTCATCACGGTTGACCGGGTGACCTACAGATGGCGGGTGCGCGGCAGACCAACCTATGCCCAAGGGCTGTGTGAGCGACCACTAGCTGTCGCTGTGGAACAAGTCGACTGCAAGGGCAGGGTGTTGCTGGTCGACATGCCCCAGAACCAGCCAAGCAACTGGATCGGCAAGTCGGCAGTTCCCGTTCTCCCGTCGACCGTTCCCCCGAAAGGGACCTCTTCGGCCTGCTGACCTAACTCGTGCCACTCGGTGTCTGCCAGCATCTTGTCCGCGCTTTCGCTGTTGGTTGTGCCGGATCTGGGCCCGATGATCTTTGCGCGAGTACCTGGCCTGCGCCGCGTCCTCACCACGCCGATCCAGGCGGCCGGATGCCGGCCCAGCAAATCACCAAAACAGGAGTGGTTGACGGTCACCCGTCGGTGGTTTCCTCTGGCTGGACGGCGTCGAACCCCGTTGAGCCGGGGTGGGGCCGCGCGAGGATGAGCGGCATGGGGACCCGGGAGGGCGGTGAAGAGAGTCAGGACCTGTTGCAACGTCGCGAGGACGTGCGGCAGGCCAACTTCCTCGAACTGTTCGTCGACCTGGTGCTGGTGTTCGCACTGGCCGGGGTGGTCACCCGGGTAGCACGGGACATCGTCAGCGAAGACATCGTCGTCCGGTGGCGGGCGATGGCCTACCTGCTCGTCCTGTCGCTGCCGCTGATCTGGTTGTGGGTCACGACGGCGCACATCACCAGCTGGTTCGACCCCCGCCGTCGCAAAATCCAGTGGATCGTGCTGGCCAGCGCGTTCGGGATGTTGGTCATGTCGACCTCGCTGCCGTCCGCGTTCATCGGCCGCGGATGGGCGTTCGTGCTGCCGTACGTGATCCTGCAGTTGGGCCGACCGCTCATCCTGATCCCTGCGCTGCGCGGGCACCCCCTGCAACAGATTTACCGCCGGGCGCTGCCCTGGAACGTGGTCTCGGCGGGGATATGGTTCGCCGGCGTCACCGTCAGTGGCGGAGCCCGGGCCGCCGTGTGGGGGGCCGCCGTGACGATGGACGTCGTCGCCGCGCAGCTGCGCTGGCCGATGCCCGGGGCGGCCGGACCGCCGGTCAGCGCGTGGGCCACCGACAGCAAGCACCACCTGCCAGAGCGCTACCAGCAATTCCTGATGATCGCCCTCGGGGAATCCCTGCTCGCCGTCGGCACCACCTTTACCAGCCAGCCGATCAGCCTGGCCACCTCTGCGCTGCTGGTGGTGATGTTCCTGTCGACGGTGCTGCTGTGGCGCATCTACTTCTACCGCTCCGGACAGATCCTCGCCGAAGCCCTCGCCACAGCCAGGGACAGAGACGCCGCCGGCCGCGCCACCGGTACCGCCCACGTCCTCATGGTGCTCGGCATCGTCACCACCACCGTCGGCTTCGAGGCCCTGATGAAACACCCACACGGCCTGCCCCAGCCCGCGTGGCTCGTCGCGACCCTCGGCGGCCCAGCACTATTCCTCTACGGCCGCATCCGACTGGAACGCATCGTCTTCAACCGGCTCTCACTTCGCCGCGTCGCCGCCATCGCCGCCCTCGCAGTAGCCGCCATCCCCCTGAACTTCGCCCCGCCGCTGGCCGCTTCGGTCGTCGCCGGACTCATCCTGCTCGCCGTCGCCCTCGCCGACGCCCACCACGCCGCAGGTCATCCGCCCGAGGCACCCTCTCCGGCCCACTAGCTGGGCAACGTCGAGCCACGCCGCTAAGCCGTTCCACGTACTGTCTGCGGACGAGCCCCACGACGACCACGACGTCCCTCGCCAGGGCTGTGCCGGTTCTGCTCGCCGCGGTGCCGGACGCAGACCCCGCATCACCGTGGACTCTCGCCAGCCAGGAAGTCACCCAACCGCCGCGCTTGCCGATCACCAGCGCGCCGCTTTCGACGACGTGCTGTTCTCTGGGAGGTCACGGCGGATCGCCTCCCGGGCCGCCTGTGCGGATCGTGCTGGGCACACGTTCAGGCCGCGTGTAGCTGGATCTCGCGCCCGGGCCATCTGGAGCGCAGCCACCGGTCGTGGCTGGCGACCACGACCGCGCCGGGGCTGCCGCTGAGGGCGTCCTCCAGTTCGTCGCAGAGTTGGGGCGAGAGGTGATTGGTGGGCTCGTCGAGGAGCAGCAGATCCGGTGGGTCGGCCACCAGCAGGGCCAGGGCAAGCCGGCGTCGCTGGCCGACCGACAGCTCGCCGATGGGCCGGCGCGCGTCGCGGGCGGTGAGCAGGCCGAGGTCGTCCAGCGGTACGGCGTCGGCGCGCGCAGGGCCCAGGACGTCGGCGTAGATTTCCTCGGCGGTGTGCTCGGGCCGATTGAACTCGGTGTCCTGTGCCAAGAGGCCGATGCGCAGCCCGGGGCGGCGTCGGACGTGATCGGCCAGGTCCAGTCGGCCGGCGAGGACGGCGAGGAGGGTGGACTTGCCCGCACCGTTGGCGCCGGTGACCAGTAGTCGGTCGGTGGCGGTGAGGTCGAGATGGTCGAGGGCGAGCCGGCCGGGTATCCGCACGTGTCGCAGGCTGACGAGGGTTCCGTCGGCGGTGGTGGTGGCGAGCGCGGCAGGGCGGAATCGCAGCGGGATGGGCGGCGCCGGGACGGTGGTGCGTTCCAGGTCGGCGAGCCGGCGGCGGGCGGCGGCTACCCGTCGGGCGACCTGGTTCTGCACCCGGCCGGCGGTGTGGCCGTACCCCATCTTCTCGTTGTCGCGCCGGTCCCGGCCGGGCGCGACCTCGTGCGCCGTCACCGCGACCTGCCGGCGTAGCTCGGCCAGTTCCTCCTGCTGTTCGGTGTGGCGTCGCCGCCAGCGCTCCCGCTCGTTGCGCTGGTGAGCGAGATAGTCGCGGTAGGTGCCGCCGAAGCGGACCGGGCCGTCGACAGCGGGGTCGAGGTCGATCAGGTCGGTGCACACCGCGTCGAGGAAGGCTCGGTCGTGGCTGGCTATCACGACGGCTCCGGGCAGGTCCCGTAACTGCTGTTCGAGAAAGGCCGCTGCGGCGTCGTCGAGGTGGTTGGTGGGTTCGTCGAGCAGCAGCGCCGAGGGTAGGCGGAGGAGCAGGGCGGCGAGCGCGAGCCGGCCGCGCTGGCCGCCCGAGAGCGCCGCGAGCGCCCGTTCGGGTGCCAGCTCGCCGAGGCCGAGTGCCGCGAGGACGATGTCGGCGCGTCGTTCGGCGTTCCAGGCGTCGATGTCCTCGGCGCGTTGGAGCAGGTCGCCGTATGCGGCGAGCAAACGCTCGTGATCGGGTGTGTCGCCGGCGGTGCGGGCGAGCTGGTCGGCGAGACGGTCGAGGTCGGTGAGGACGGCACGGGCCTCGCGCAGCGCGTCGTCTCGCACGTCCGCCACGGTCGCGGTCGGGTGGTGCGGGGTTTCCTGCGGCAGGTATCCGAGGTCTGGTGGGCGAACGATGCTGCCGGCGTCCGGTTGGTCGGCGCCGGCGAGGAGGCGGAGCAGCGTGGATTTGCCGGCGCCGTTGCCGCCGATCAGGCCGATCCGGCGGCCGGGCGCCGCCGTCAGGGAGACCCCGTCCAGCACGCGCCGGCTGCCGAGGGTGTGGACGAGGTCGTGGGCGAGGAGGGGGTTGGGCATGGGGGCTCACCTTCGGGGTGCCCCGGGCCACCGGCCGGCAGGCCGGTGGCCCGGAAAAGGGGCGGGAGGTGGTCAGGCGTGCTGGGGCGCGGGGATGTCGCGCAGGTGGCCGCCGTCGAGGCGGAGCCACCGCTGCACACCGATGTCGGTGAGGAACCGTTCGTCGTGGCTGACCACCACGAAAGCGCCCCGGTACGCGGTGAGAGCGCTGGCCAGCTGGCCCACGCTGACCAGGTCGAGGTTGTTGGTGGGTTCGTCGAGCAGCAGCAGGTGGGGTGCCGGCTGGGAGTAGAGGACGCAGGCGAGGGTGGCACGCAGCCGTTCGCCGCCGGAGAGCACGCCGACCGGGAGGTGGGCTCGGGCGCCGCGGAACAGGAACCGGGCGAGCAGGTTCATCCGTTCGGCCTGGGGCCGGTCCGGGGCGTACGCGGCGAAGTTCTCCGCGACCGTCCGGTCGAGATCCAGCAGGTCCAGGCGTTGCGACAGGTACGCGACGCGGCCGTCGGCGCGGTGCACCTGCCCGGCGTCCGGGTCGAGGTCACCCTGCAACAGGCGCAGCAGCGTGGACTTGCCGGCGCCGTTGGGACCGGTCAGGGCGATCCGTTCCGGTCCCCGGATGGTCAGGTCTACGCCGTCGCCGGCGAAGATGGGCCGGTCGCCGTGGTGGACCTGCATCCGCTCGCCGGCAACGACGGTGCGGCCGGCGGGAACGGCGGTGTCGGGCAGGTCCAGGGTCAGTGCCTGCTCGTCGCGCAGGGTGCGGCTGGCCTCGTCGAGCCGGGTCTGGGCCTCGCTGACGCGGTTCGCGTGCGCCTGCTGTGCCCGGCCGGCCGACTCCTGGGCGCTGCGTTTGAGCCCACCGGCGACGATGCGGGCCAGACCTGCGTTGCCGAGGTTGCGGGCGGCGTTGCTGGCGCGGCGTTCGGCCCGCTCCCGGGCCTGCTGCATCTCCCGCTTTTCCCGCTTCACGTCCTGCTCGGCGCTGCGCACGGTCCGCTCCGCCGCCTCGCGTGCCACCCGCGCCGCCTCCTCGTACGCGGTGAAGTTCCCGCCGAACAGGCGCATCTCACCATGGTGGAGCTCGGCGATGCGGTCCATCCGGTCCAGCAGCACGCGGTCATGGCTGACCTCCAGCAGGCACCCTGACCAGCCGTCCAGCACCTCGTACAGCCGGTGCCGTGCGTCGATGTCGAGGTTGTTGGTCGGCTCGTCGAGCAGCAGCACGTCTGGGCGCCGGAGCAGCTGTGCCGCCAGGCCGAGGGAGACCACCTGCCCGCCGCTGAGGGTGTGCAGGCGCCGCTCCAAGGTCACGTCACCGAGGCCGAGTCGGTCAAGTTCGGCGCGGCTGCGCTCCTCCACGGTCCAGTCGTCCCCGACTGCCGTGAAGTGCTCCTCCGCCGCGTCACCGGCCTCGATGGCATGCAGCGCGGTAAGGGCCGCGTCGATCCCGAGCACCTCCGCGACGGTGAGGTCACCGGCCAGGGGCAGGTTCTGCGGGAGGTAGCCGAGGACACCCTCGACCGTGACGCCGCCTCCGGTCGGGGTCAGTTCGCGTGCGATCAGACGGAGCAGGGTCGTCTTGCCGGCGCCGTTGGGCGCGACGAGGCCGGTGCGGCCGGGCGGCACGGTGAACGACAGGTCTCGGAAGACCGGAGTGTCGTCCGGCCAGGAAAAGGACAGGTTCGTACAGACGATGCAGATGTCAGACATCGGGAGACACCCTCGGAGAGAGCCGGGGAACGCGACAGACGCCCCGGTCGGGCAGACAGGTCTACGACAAGACAGGCCACCGTCGGCGCAGGCCGGTAGGCGGCCGGGGCCGCTCACCCCGAGATGTCGTCGTCCCCCGTCACCATGACTCGCTCCCTTGCCCGCTCATCGCGGTCTCCGCCGCGGTACCAGCCTAACAACTTGCGTGCCCGGCAACCGCCTCGCGCCCAGGCTGACCGAGGGGCTGGGTTCGCCACGATCGGCGACCGGCGCCGCGTCACGCAGAGGTTCCGCAACCCGCCCGCCGGGCGCGAGCTCACGTGGACAGCCGGACCAGGTGCCGGCCCCGCACAGCGCGGTCTTACTGCTGCCCGCCTCGCCGCGCAAGGCCAGGGTTCGGCTCTGCCCTGGCGTGCGTCGCGCAGCACCCGCTCGAGCGTCTCCTGCTCCTTGCCGCCGTCTTCGCAGCTCAACCCTGGTGCGCCACGTCACTCCTCCCGAGCCGGGAGTACCCCGATGTGGCAATCGGTCAGATTGCCGGTGAAGATGATCACTGATCATCCAGCCGGTCGCGGCGGTGGGTAGCTCTCTGGCATGTCAGCCTGCTGCTCCGGCGGCCCGATGGGCGTCGAAGGGCCACTCCGGCAAGCCACCAGGACGAGATCGCATACGGCGGCCGCTCGCCTGGGCCGCCGATGTGCATCCGCTCAATCAGCCGGTATGCCGAAGGGGTTTTCGCCCTCGCCGAGGAGTAGCGGCACGTCGTGGACCGACGTGTCCGGCCGGGCTCGCGCGTAGCGGACCCGGTGGCGCCACCGTTGGTGCTCGAATGCGACGTCGGCGTCGATCTCGGCCACCACGGCTGGGTCCACCTGGACGTACGGCAAGGGTTCGGGTCGCTCCAACTGGCCGGACCAGGATGCGGGCAGGAGCTGCGGCCACGGGTGGGCGATCGTGCCGGGCCGTGGCGGGCGCGGTGGTGTGAGCAGCGCCGCCAGCTCCGTGGCCTGGCTGCTGGTGAGCGGGTGGGAGCGGCCGGTGTAGCGCAGTCGTCCCCGCCGGTCGAGCCGGCCGAGGAGCACGGTTTCCGGGTTGCGGATGCTGCCGGTGACGCCGCCGACGATGGCGTCGGTGACGATGCGGGTGCGGAACTTTGACCAGCCGCGGCGTCCGGGCTCGTACCGGCCGGCCAGCCGCTTGCTGACCACGCCTTCGATGCCCGCGGCGACGGTCCAGTGCAGCAGCCAGTCCGACACCTGCCGCATGTCGGCTGTCTGTGGGGTCAGGGTGAGCGGCGCCGGCGCGTCGGTGAGCAGCTGCTCCAGCCGGGCCCGACGCTGCGAAAGGGACAGGTCCAGGATCACCCTGCCGTCGACGTCGGCGAGGAGGTCGAACAGTACGTAGTGGGCGGGGCACTCGCGTGCCAGGCGTAAGAGAGCTCGGCCTGCGGTGACGCGTCGCTGCAGCTGGGCGAAGTTGGTCCGGCCTTGTTCCCAGACGATCAGTTCGCCGTCGAGCACGACGCCCGGTGGGATGGCCGCGCGGATCGCGCGGGTGATGTCCGGGAAGTAGGTGGTCAGGTTTCGGCCGGCCCGCGACTGCAGGTACACCCCATCGCCTCCGCGGAAGGCGATCGCCCGCCAGCCGTCCCATTTCGGTTCGTGTATCAGGCCGGGCCCCTCGGGTACGACGTCGACCGGCGCCGCGAGCATCGGCGCGACCGGTCGACGCAGCACCGGCTCCTCTCCTGCGCTCCCCCATCGGCGGGCTGGCATCACCTCCCGTCTCCACCACGTCGTCCGCAAGTGCCACCCATCCCCCGCCCCCTTCACGTCAGGATCGGAGAACCGGAGGCTGGCAGGGGTGGAGATCCGCGAGAACGAATGCGCCCCGCGCCCCGCGGCCACGGCCACGCGCAGGTGGAGCAGCCCAGGCCGCAGACCACCGACACCCTGTTCCGCAGCGTGAATCGTCACGCTGCGGGACTCTCCTTTTCAATCCGTCCGTCCAAGGCGGGGTAAGCGGTCGAGTCCGGGCCCGGCCCTCGCAGATCAGCTACGGTCGGCGGGGTGGAGGTGCTGCTGCGCGGCGGGCCGGGTGACGGCCAGGCGGTGTCCGGCGGCGGGGAGACCGTCGTGTGGCGGGCTTGCTTGTACGAGATCACGCCGGAGTTCGCCCGCCGGGGTGGGCGTGATCTTCGGGTGTACCGGCACCGACCGGACTGCTGCGAGCCCTACGGCCGAGGCGCCGAGGACCGCTGCGAGTAATCCTCCTCTACGGGTGCGCGAGGCACGCTCGCCATCCGAGTCACACACATGATCGAACGTATGTACGATCGCAGGGTGCAGGAAGTGGTACGGCGGTGGTGGAACGGGATCTGGGGGCGCTTGACCCGGCGCGACGTGTGGCTAGTCCGCGAGACGCGCTGGACGGTGATGGCCCGGGCCGGGGACACGGAGTCCGGGAAGGTGCTGCGCTGGGAGTTCGACTCGGAGCCACAGGCCCTGGAGATGGTTGACCGCCTGCTACGCGCCGACACCGCCGGCCAGTGGCGGGAGCAGGACCGCGGCACTCCCCCGCCGGCTGCCGGCGCTGACGAGGCACGAAGGGGCACATGGTGACGATTATGGATGCGACCTGGCGCCTCGGACGGGATTTGAACCTGCGATACACGGTGGGGGAAGGACTTTAGCGCCTGATGGGCCGCCCCTCGTCCTACCAGGGCATACGCCTAGTGGGACTACGATGGGCGTGATCATTTTGTATTGTTCCGGGTCTTGCCGATCTCGCCACTCGTGGCTCCCGCCCGCTTTTTCGGGTCAACAGAGTGATCGCTGCTCAACGGCCGCCGAATGCGCTTGGACTGGCCGCACGGCTTGGCAGACGTCCCATACCACCGCACGGTCCGCCCCGCCCCGCCCGGATCGTCGTGCTGGTCGTTCTGGTCGCTCTCGTCCCGGTGCTGATCTCGACGAGACCGCTCGCGGGACCGGCCGCGCCGCCCTGGTGCTCGCCGGGGCGCCGACTGGCAGCGTGCATGAGGGGCGCCACCCGAGCCAGCCAATTAGCAGGCTCCGCGAAGGCCCCACCCCTTCAACGCCGGCGGCTTTTCGCCGGCACCGGAGGAGGACCGTGCATCAGTTCACCAACTACAGGTAAGGCGACTTGGGGCCGGCCTGGTGATCGGGCCGACCACGCTTTGTCACTGGGCAGGCGTCGTCACCGGTGGTCGTTGGTAGCTCACGATCGGCCGTTCACGGCCGAAGACCTGCGCATCATGCTCGGGCAAGAGATTGGCGTACTGGTTCTGCTACCCCGCGCGGTACAACTCCTGCTCGCGATCCGTTGGTTGAGAGCGACTTGTACCCGGGCGACCTGCTCTCCGACATCCTGCAGCTGGCTGCCGCGGCATGATCGAGCCTCCGGAGGAACGGAAGCGGCTGGCATTTGTACTGATTGAGCTCGTTGCCGGCCGACGCCATTGTGCGGTTTTGGAGCGGCGGAAACCGCCAGTCCAACCAGACTTGGACCCTCCGCTGGGGCTGATCCCCGCAAACCACCGCTCGCCCCGCCGCACGCAGACGGCGGGGCGAGTCGCGTCCACGGATCGGTCGGGCGTGGAGAAGACATCGTTGTCCATCCATTGACAAACGTTGTTAACGGTTCGATCCTGAGAGCGCTCTCCCGGGCTCGCTCCGCCTCCGATCGGTCGCCGGCGCCGTGACCCGGCCCGCCTGCGCCCCGTCCCGCGCCGGGAGGGCCGGCCCCACTCCGGGGCGCCGAACGATCGGAAGGAGTCCGATGAGCAGAATCCTCGCGCTAGTCACGGCCGCGGCGGTCGGCCTGCCGCTGCCCGCCGCCCCGCCGGTGGGCCCGGCGGGCGACCCGGCCGGCGCCTCGCTTGCGGCGGTGTCCAGCCTGCCGGCCGGCATGGCCGCCGCGATGCGGCGCGATCTCGGCCTGACCGACGGCCAGGTCGCCACCCGGCTGCGCCGGGAGGCCGCGGCCGCCGTGGTGGACCGGCGACTGCGCGGCCGGCTGGGCGCCCGGTACGCCGGCTCGTGGCTGGACGCGAGCGGCGGTCCGCTGACGGTCGCCGTCACCGACGGGTCGGCGGCCGACGCCGTACGGGCCGAGGGCGCCCAGCCACGGCTGGTCGCCCGAGGCCTGGCCACCCTCGCCACCGCCCGCGCCACCCTCGACCGGCGGGCCGCCGCCCACCGCCCCGACACCGCTGTCCGCGGCTGGTACATCGACGTCGCCGCCAACGAGGTGGTGGTGCTCGTCGCGCCCGGCCGGGTCGACCCGGCCCGGGCGTTCGTGACCGCCAGCGGGGTCACCGCCTCCCTGGTGCGATACGTGCCGGCACCGGATGCACCCCGGCCCATGTACGACATCCGCGGCGGCGACCAGTACGTGATCAACGGCAACGTGCTCTGCTCGGTGGGCTTCGCCGTCGTCGGCGGCTTCGTGACCGCCGGTCACTGCGGCTCCCCCGGCAGCTCCACCCTGGGATACAACAACGTCGCGCAGGGCACCTTCGCGGGCTCGTCCTTCCCGGGAAACGACTATGCCTGGGTGCGCACCAACGGAGACTGGACACCCCGTCCCTGGGTCAACAACTACGCCGGCGGCAACGCCCCAGTCGCCGGCTCGCGCGACGCCGTGATCGGCAGCTCGGTGTGCCGTTCCGGACGCACCACCGGCTGGCGCTGCGGCACCCTGCTGGGCCGGGAGGAGACGGTCAACTACGCCCAGGGCGCCGTCTACGGGCTCAGCCGCAGCAACGCTTGCGCCGAGGGCGGGGACTCCGGCGGCGCCTGGCTCTCCGGCGACCAGGCCCAGGGGGTGACCTCCGGCGGGTCTGGCAACTGCTCCTCCGGCGGCACCATGTGGTTCCAGCCGGTCAACGAGATCCTCGGCACCTACGGCCTGAGCCTGGTCACCACCGGCGGGGGCGGCGGGGGCACCCGGATCATCAGCAACTGGAACAACAAGTGCATCGACGTGCCCAACTCAAACTTCTCTGACGGCGTGCCGCTGCAGGCCTGGAACTGCAACGGCACGGCGGCGCAGAGCTGGACCTTTACCGGCGGCACCCTGCGCACCCAGAACAACAAGTGCATGGACGTCGCCTGGGGCTCCCGCGATAACGGGGCGGTCATCCAGATCGCCAACTGCAGCGGCAACCCGGCTCAGCAGTTCGTGCTCTCCGCGGCAGGTGACCTGGTGAACCCGCAGGCGAACAGGTGCGTCGACATCAAGGACTGGAACGGCAACGACGGCGCGCGGCTGCAGCTATGGGACTGCGCCGGCACCGCGAACCAGAAGTGGCGTACCGGCTGAGCCAGTCGCCAGCGGCACGGCGTCCGGTCCGGGTGGACCGGGCGCCGCACCACGTCAGCGGCTGCTCAGCCCCGCCGCCACTGCTGGTTACCACCCAGCGGTCGGCCCCTGTCCCAGATCTGCAACCGGCTGCCGGTCGTCGTGCCGTACTTGACCGCGTCGAGGCACCGGCTTGAGTTCGGGTTGACGATCGACCCGTCCGAGTTGATCACCCACTGTTGGGCGCCGTTGTTCAAGCAGGTCCACAACTGCGCCACACTGCCGTTGGCAATCCTGCCCGTGCTGGGGGCCGATCGGATCGGCCCCCAGCACGTCGCCGGGTCGGTCAGCCCTTGCGCCACTTCTGGTTGGCCGTACCCGCGCAGTCCCAGAGCTGGAGCCTCGCGCCGTCGTTGCCGTTCCAGTCCTTGATGTCGACGCACTTGTTGGCCTGGAGGTTGACCAGGTCGCCGGCCGCGTTCAGAGTGAACTGCTGGGCGCCGGTGCCATTGCAGGTGTAGAGCTGGACCACGGCGCCGTTGGCGGTGGACCCGCCGTCGACGTCCATGCACTTGTTGTTCTGGCTCTTCAGGGCCGTGCCGCTGAACGTCCACTTCTGCGCGTTGGTGTTGTTGCAGACCCACGTCTGCAGCGGCGCACGGTCGACGAAGTTGGAGCTCGGCACGTCGATGCACTTGTTGTTCCAGTTGCTGACGACGGGCACCCCGGTGGTGGGGTTGCCGCCGCCGCCGGTGAACGGGCTGAGGATCAGGCCGGCCGATCGCGGGTCGCCGTCGTACACCAGCGACTCGAATCCGCCGACGTCGTCGAAGGCGAACGCGTACGCCTTGCCGTCGGCCATGTTGGCGTGGATCAGGCGGGCGTACTGGTTGGTGGGGTTGTTGCGGTAGAAGTCGGCGGCGTTGGTGCTGGGCTGGGTGTCGATGGTGCCGAGCGTGCCCCGGTTGAGCGCGGCGCAGAGCGTACGCGAGATCGGGCCGACCACCTGGTCGTTCGGCGCGGGCAGGTCGCCGTCGCAGCCCCAGACGCTGGCCGAGGAGGGCCGGTTGAAGGAGGCGACCACCTGGCCGGTGCCGTTGGTGAAGGTCATGGTGTTGCCCGAGGTCCGGCCGTAGTACCGGATGGCCGGCTGGTCGGCGAAGGGCACCACGGTCAAGGCCTTCGTGGTGTACGCGTTCCACGCGGAGGCGATGTAGGAGTCCAGGTAGGTGGCGTTCAGCAGGCCGGCACCGGCGGCCTTGCCCGGGGCCAGGACGCGCAACACCGTCCCGTCAGATCGGGTGTAGACGGTGTTGGCCCAGCCCGACTGCGCCCGGATCCCGTCGATGACCGCGTTGCGCCCGTTGGCCACCAGGTCGCCGGTGCGCTTGGTGACGCCGTTGGCGCCGGTCACGGTGACCGCGTGCGGGACCGCGAACATGTCGACCTGGGAGCTGTTGAGCCACAGCCCGGAGTCGTTGTAGGTGAACTCGCTCCAGTCGAAGAGGATGTCACGGTTGGCGTCCCCGGCCGCCCATGGCGCGGGCTGGACCAGCCCGTCCGGGGTGAGGAAGAACTTCAGTTTCTGCCCCAGCGCGAAGTAGACGCGGCCGGAGAAGCCACGGGGAAACTGGATAACGGTGCTGCCGCCGTTGCCGGGGCCGGGGATGGAGGCGTCCGGCGCGGGCGACGGAGGGATCTGCCCGCCGGACCACGGCACGAAGGCGCCACCGGAGGTGACGTAGCCGAGCCGGCCGGAGGATAGCTGGACGCCGATGACATAGAGGTAGACCGGGTCGGCCCGGCCGGTGGTGTTGCTGACGGTGACAGGCAGCGACGCCGGTCCGACCGCGTGGGCGGGTGCGGCGACGACGGCGCCCGCGAGCCCGGCGAACAGGGCGGACACGGCGGCGAGCAGCTTTCTTCGGAGACCCATGGAGACACCTCGCTGCAGAGAAGGGACGGGAGAGCGCTCTCGGCAGCGTCTTACTGTTAACAATGCTTGTCAATACGTGATTGCCCGGCCAGCTGATCGACGCCGGCTAGCCAAGTGATATCGGTAACGGCCCCGCATCTGCCGCGCGGCTCGCCAGAGGTCGTGGAGCACCCGCCGAGCCTTTCGCGTCGCCTCTCGACAGCTGAGTGATGGGCATGCCGGCGACCTGGTGCCCGCCGATGTTGTAGAGCAGCGCGAGTTTGGCGATCAGCTCCGTCGGTCGCGCCGGGACGACGCACGGCCGAACCGGGAATATGGGTGAGTACGTCCGCAGCCAACTCGGTAGTTTGGGCGGGTGCCTCCACAGATTCCGCATCCCGATCCCGGTGTGCCGGACACGAGGGGGCCGATGTGGTACGTCTGGTGGCTGGTTCGCTGTCAACCGTGGCGGGTGCTGCGCGGCACCGTGGTCGGCACGGCGTGGATGATCGGGCTGTCGGTCCGGCCGTACCTCGTCTCCCGCGCCGTCGACGACGGACTGCGTGCGCACGACACCCGAGCCCTGCTGCTCTGGGTCGCGGCAATCGTCGTGGCGGGGGTGGGGCTGTCGTACCTGGGCATCATGCGGCACCGCACGATGACCTTCGTCCGAGAGGACGCTACAGCGCGCTCCGCGGCGGTCCTGCTGCGCCAGTTGTCCCGGATCGGCGCGGTGCTGCCGCGCCGGCTCGCCGCGGGGGAGGTCGCCACCGTCGGCGGCTCTGACATCGGCTACACGTCGCAGGTGCTGACGATGACTGGCCCTGGCGTCGGCGCGCTGATCGCGTACGCGGTCATCGCCGTCGTGCTGTGGTCGGTTTCCCCGTTGCTGGCGCTGTGCGTGCTGCTGGGCGTGCCGGCGATCGCGCTGATCATCGGACCGTTGCTGCGCCGCCTCGAGCGGGCGGAGTCCGTCTACCGGCACCAGCAGGGTGTCCTCACCACCCGGGCCGGTGACATCGTGGCGGGGCTGCGGGTGCTGGCCGGGGTCGGCGGCCGCGGTTTGTTCGCCCGCCGATACGCAGCGCGCTCCCAGGACCTGCTCGCCGAGGGCTATCGGGTCGGTGCCGTCTACAGCTGGATCGACGCGTTGACGGTCGCCATACCGGGGCTGTTCCTCGCGGCGGTGGTGTGGCTTGCGGCTCGGATGGCGGTCGCTGGCGACATCACGGTCGGGCAGATGGTGGCCGTCTACGGATACGTGGCGACGCTGATCGTGCCGGTGTGGTTCCTGCTTGAGGGAAGCTACGGGGTGATCCGGGGCCGGGTCGCCGCCCGTCGCATCATCGCCCTGCTCAACCTGACTCCGGACCGCGTCGGCGGCCCGACCATGCAGGACGTGGGCGGGACGGGAAACGTACCCGGTGCCCGCCGGCCGCTAGCCAGGTCCGCGCCGGTACGGCCCGCGGACCTGCACGACCCCGCTTGCGGACTGACCGTGCGCGGCGGTCGGGTGACCGGCGTGGCCGCCGACGACCCGGCCGAGGCCATCGCCTTGGCCGACCGGCTGGGACGCTACGTCGTCAGCGACGTGACCTGGGGTGGCGTGCCGCTGACCGGGATCGCACTCGATGAGGTACGCGCCCGGATCCTGGTCGCCGACCACGACTCCTACCTGTTCGCCGGGACCTTACGGGACATCCTGGGTGGCCGGGAGTCGAGCGCCGACGGCCCGGCGGGGATCGGTGACTGCCGTACCCGGGCAGGGAACGGTGGCACCCTCGCCCAGGCGGGAGGGGCTGACGACCGGATCAGGGCGGCGCTGCGTGTCGCGTCGGCAGAGGACATCGCCGAAGCGCTGCCGGACGGGCTCGGCACCCCGATCGACAACCGGGCCCGCACGCTCTCCGGCGGCCAGCGTCAACGGGTACGGCTGGCTCGGGCGCTGCTCGCCGAACCTGAGGTGCTGATCCTCATCGACCCGACGTCGGCGGTGGACGCGCACACGGAGGCGCGGATCGCCGAGCGGCTGCGCGTCGCGCGGGCCGGGCGGACCACCATCGTGCTCGCTACGTCACCGTTGCTGCTCGGGCACGCCGACACGGTCGCGCATCTGAGCGGGGGTCGGATCGTCGCCACTGGCACGCACGCGGAACTGCTCGAACAGGACCGGGGTTACCGGCAGTTGGTGGCCCGGGGCAGCGACGACCTCGACTTGGAAGATTTCACCGGGCCGAAGGGAGCGTTGCGGTGAGCCGGCTGCCGGTAGCGGACCGGGCGGCCGTGCGACGGGAGATGCTGGACCTCGTCGGCCGGGACCGGCGCGCGGTCCTGGTCGTGCTGGTGTTGCATGGTGCCGCCGCGATCGCCGGGCTCGCCGCGCCGTGGCTGCTCGGCAGGATCGTCGACCAGGTTGCCGCCGGCGCCGGCGTCGCCACCGTGGACCGCTTGGCGATGGCGATCGGCGGATGCGTTCTGGTGCAGGCGCTGCTCTCCCGGTACGCCCAGTACGCCGGTCACCGGTTCGGGGAGCGGGCGGTTGCCCGGCTGCGCGAGGAGTTCGTCCGCAAGACGCTCGGCCTGCCCGTCTCCGTCGTGGAGCGGGCCGGCTCCGGGGATCTCGCGACCCGTAGCTCCGTCGACGTTTCGACCGTTGGGACGACCGTCCGCGACGTCGTGCCCACCATCGTCATCGCGTCGGCGCAGCTGACGCTGCTGTTCGGGGCGATCTTCCTGCTGCATCCGATGCTCGGCCTGGTGGCGCTGGCCGGGCTGCCGCCGATCTGGGCGGTGAGCCGCTGGTACCTGCGGCGGGCCAGCTCGGCCTACCTCGCCGAGGGCGCCGCCACCGCGGAGCTGACCGAGACGCTGACCACTACCGCCGAGGGCGCGCGTACCGTGGAGGCGCTGCGGCTTTCCGACGAGCGGATCGTCCATGGCACCGAGCGCATCGCCCGGGTGTGGGCCACCCGACGGGCGACCCTCGCGCTGCGGACCGTGTTCTACACGGTGGTGGAGGCCAGCTATCCGTTGCCGATCGCCGCAGTGCTGCTGGCCGGCGGGTTCTTTCTGACCAGGGGGATGGTCTCGCTCGGTGAAGTGGTCGCCGCCGCGCTCTATCTCCAGCAGGCGATCGAGCCGTTGGACCGGATCCTGCAGTGGACTGAGCAGGCGCAGCGCGGCTTCGCGTCATTCGCCCGCGTGCTCGGTGTCGGCCAGGTGCCACCGGAGCCGCCCGGCAAGGCTTCCGCGCCATCAGGGGAACGGCTGGTCGTGCGCGGCGCCCGGTTCTCGTACACCGACGGCCACGACGTCCTGCACGGGATCGACCTGGAGGTACGGCCCGGTGAGCGGCTGGCCGTCGTCGGCCCGTCGGGTGCCGGGAAGTCCACCCTGGCCCGGTTGCTGGCCGGGATCGACGCGCCGCGCCACGGCGTGGTCAGCATCGGCGGCTGCCCGATCACCGACCTGGATCCCGCCGAGCGCCGACGCCGGATCGCCCTGGTCACCCAGGAACACCACGTCTTCATCGGCTCGGTGCGTGACAACCTCGCCTTCGCCGCGCCGGACGCGTCCGATGAACAGATGCGAGCCGCGTTGGTCGCGGTCGGCGCCGACTGGTTCGCTGAGCTGCCCGACGGCCTCGACACGGAACTCGGTGACGGGGCCAGGCAACTCGGGGCGGCTGATGCGCAGCAGCTCGCGCTGGCCCGGCTGGTGCTCGCCGACCCGCACACGCTGATCCTCGACGAGGCGACAGCCGCGCTCGATCCGACGACCGCCCGGCGTACGGAGCGCGCGCTGGCGGCTGTGCTCGCCGGCCGGACCGTCATCGCGATCGCGCACCGGCTCAACACCGCGCACGACGCGGACCGGGTCGCGGTGATGGAGGATGGCCGGATCACTGAACTCGGCAGCCACGACGAACTCGTCCGGGCCGACGGGGCTTATGCCTCCCTCTGGCGCTCGTGGCACAGCTGAAGGGTTCGTGCAGCATCGCCAGGGCCGGCTCGCCGTTCGGGCCCGGGGTGGCCCAGCGTGCTGGCGTAGATGACGATCTTATCGACCGGACGCCGGCGGAACGGAGCCCGTGCCAGCAACGGTCCGATCGTTTCGATGACCCACTGAGCGGCGGAGTGCGAGACGCCGAACAGCAGCCCGATCTGGCGCATGGTCAGGTTGCCGGCGAGTGGCCGGCCGATGCCGGCGGAGGTCGCCAGCAAGCCGAGGCCGGGGTTGCGGCCCGCTTGCGGGCCGCCTTGATCCCGCGCAGGTCTGGCCGACCCAGCGCTCGGTCCGCGCGGCGACCAGTTACCCGTGGCTGGCGGTGAAAGCAGTAGACGCCCGCTCTGGCCGAACTCGCCGACCTACGCTCCGAGCTGGTGGCAACCGGGACCGTCGACCGGCACCCGCCCGCAGTCCTGCGCGCCATCAACCGGCGCGATGGGCCCGGACACCAAACGTTGCGCATGCGAGACCACCACATCCCAGATGGCACGGTCTTCGTCTGGCAGCTCAGGCAAGCCCAACTCGTCGACCACCTGGTCCAGCAGCTCGCGTGCCTCGCGGTACCCGTCCCGCAGGAGCCCAGCGAGTTCCCGCCGCGATGGGCTATCCGGCCCTCGGCAAGCGCGTGCGCACTGGGCCGGCACTCCACGCTTGCTCGCTTCCAAGCCGTGTTAGCCCGTCACCGAAGGTGACGGGCTAACACGGCCTGGTGCAACATCGGCGCCGGAGTGTCGACGATCTGGCGGGTCAGGTGACCCCGATGTTCAGGTAGAAGTGGCCGAGCTTGAGTGATAGCGAGGCGCCTCCGAAGTGGTGAATGAGCATCGCCAACAGGATGACGATCAAGATGCAGACGACGAGCCAGATCAGGAACCACACGAAACCTGGGATCCCGTAGCGACCGACGCGAGCCATTAGGCTCGCCCCCTCGCGGTCGGCGCTGCAACACGCGCCGCCGCGCATGGACGTGTCGACTGTCGGCAACTGCGCCCGACGCTAGCGGACGTCTCCATACAGCCTCCTTCATTGAGGTGTCCGCGAACCTTCCCTACCGAGGCGCGCGTCAAACCGGGCCGTAGGAGACCGCTTCAGGCTTTCGTCGGAACCGGGCCCCGCATCTGTGCTGCCGGTGACATCCAGGGTCGGTCAACGGGACGTGGTTCTTGCCCGCACTGCACTCCACATCTGCACCGCGGTCCACTCTCAACTCTCGCTTGCTCTCGGAAGCGATCGGGATCGGTCGACGACCAGTGAGCAGCGCCTCGGCGTCCCCGGTCGGCTGCTCTTCTGGGACCGCTTGCCACGACCACCGGGCGCGAGCGGCGTGGCCCACTCAGCAGTCAACTCTCAACGGACGACCACTCGCTTGTAAAGGCGTTCCCGGCCAGCGCCGGGGCATCGAGCGATGCCTATCGGATCCGGCCGGAGGCGCAATCCGTCCATGCTGGTCCGACCTCGGCCGCCACCGACGATGTCAAAGGCTGATGTCAGGTCGCCGCTGCTGCCGGCTCTCCGTACGAGGAGGGTCGCCCTCCTCGGGGGATGCGGTCTCAAGCTATCAACGGCTGCCAACTGGCGGCGGCCCGCTTCGGCGAGCATGTGCCGGGCGTGGTTCGCTCGCGTCTGGAGTCGACCGGCGACCCGCTGCCTGTCAGCACCGCCGGGCAGGACTTTGCTGCAAGGGCGCCTGGCTTGGTACCCACGTGGAGAAAACGCTAGCGTCCGCTGCATGAGTGAAACCCCGCTATCCGATGTCATGACGGAGCACGCGGAGACCAGTACCCAGGAAAGCTACGAACGTTTTCTCGGCCTGTTTCGGGCTTCCACCATCGGCATCGTGGCCATCGGGACACCCTCCCAAGATCCGGACGGGAGTTTCAGGGCTGACGGCAACCTTGGCGCAGGCCGGACCACTCACGGCGACGGCCGGGCACGCCTACTGGCCTACGCCGACCCCGAGGCAGCCCTACGCAACTTCGGTCCCCGGTTCAATGCCGGCCTGGCCGGCGAGGTTCTCCTACAGATGGCCGTAGCCGATCCCGATTGTGAAGGCATCCTTGTCAACAGCGCCATCCGCGAAATCAGCCTTACCATCAGCCAACCGACCGCCCGGTCCCTCCTGACATCGACCATGACCGCGGTACCCGGTCGACGGCGCTGGTGGAAGCGACGTTAGCGAACCTCTACTACTGGCAGGCGGGCGCGGCAGGCTCGTATCTGCGACGCCTCACTTGCAAGCTCTGGCGCCGACCGTGGTGCTTGTCTGGAGTCAGGGTTGAGTGCCGCGCCGCGCCACGAAATTCAGGAAGTCTGGCGCCTCCAGCGTGGGGTCGTCGGCGTCGTGGTGGCGGAACCACACCTCGTCGCTGCATCCGCCGTCGAGGACGGGGAAGCACCAGTAGTCGCCTGTGCCGACGGGTGCCACCGCGACGAACGACCCGTCCGGGAACTCGGCCCGGCTGGCGGAGACGACGTCGTCGATGTGGTGCGCGGACGCTGCTGTGGGTATGGGCAGCAGGTCGAGGAATCCGAACTGCCCGCCGCCGTAGCGCAGCATGAATGCCTTGTACTGCTCGGGCAGGGTCGCGCCCAGCGCCCGCTCCGCCTCGGTGATGTCCTCCGCCGACGCGGTCAGCCCTTCGATCACCTTGAAGTCTTCGATTTCCTCGAAGCCGGACCTGGCCGCCCGGGCGCGGAGTGATTGAACGTGCTGGTCGAACTCCTCGAAGTCCATGCCGTCGATCATCTCCGACTCCTAGCCAGGTGTTGAAGGGGCTCGTGGTTGGAGTTGGAAGCACCGGTTGTCACCCAGCAGAGGCCCGCAGTACGTCGACGCGGCGGCGGGCAAGGGCGATCAGTGCCTGTTGGTGCTTCCGTCCCTTGCCGCGTTTGCGCTGGCAGTAGTCCCGGTTCGGGCCTTTCGTCCGCAGCGTGCTGAGCGAGGGCAGGTAGACACGTGGCGCAGCCGCCGCTTGTAGCGCCGCAGCCGGCGTAGGTTGGCGACGCGCTTGCCGGACGCGTCACCCACGTCCCGAGACTGAGCTGTCACGGAGGTCCTGAGACCCGACACCGCCGACTGCCCGTTGCCCTACGTCGGTTGATGCTCTGCATAACGACCGTTTAATGGTTGACATGATCACCTGGGATGCACGCCAAGCGTGCGAGGTTCCACGGGTTGACCGCTGGGCGGAGTGATGATTTCGGCGAGGGCCGCCTCGAACTGCTCGTGCAGATACACCTGCTCATGTAGCTGCCGCTTTCCGAAGTCGGGCACGGCCGCGCGGCAGCGGCGTGACACATTGCCGTTCGTCGTTGCATAATGGCCGCCGCACGTGTTGCCGCGCCTTCCGTTTCCGATACGGCGACGCCGACCGAAGGGAACCAATTCCGTGAAGCAGGACCGCTCACCTGTGCTGCCTGGCGACGGCGCCACGGACTATGCGCGCTACATGCGGCTGGAGGCGCTGCTCGTCCTGCAACGGCGCCCGGAGGAGATGATCCACCGCGACGAGCTGCTCTTCCAGGTGGTGCACCAGTCCACCGAGTTGTGGCTGAAGCTCGCCGCCGCCGAGCTGATCGAGGCGGTCACCCGGCTGCGCGCCGGCGAGCTGGCGGCGACCGAGTCGCTCCTGGCCCGGGCGACGCTCGGGATCCGGTTGGTCACCGACCAACTGGAGATGTTCCGGCACCTGTCCCCGGCCGATTTCCAGGCCATGCAACCGGCGCTGGGCAAGGGATCCGGCGCCGAGTCACCCGGCTGGCGGCAGGTCCAGGCCACGAGCCGACAGCTCGGCCAGGCGTTCGGGGAACACCTGGAAGCCCATGGCATCGATCCAGCCCTACTGGGCCAGCCCGATCCTGCGAACCCCGTCCAGCGGCTCGTCGAGGCGCTCATCGAGTGGGACGAGCGGGTGTCGCTCTGGCGGACGCGGCACTACCAGGTCGCACTGCGCGTCGGGGGCCACGCTCCCGGCGGCGCCGAGGCGACGATGCTCGCCAAGCTCGTCGGGTACCGGTTCTTCCCCGAACTGTGGCGGGCCCGCCTGAAGCCCACCGACGGATCCGGTGACGAATCACGGTCGACCGTCCTTGACAATCCTCGTTCACCAGAAATTGGCAATCCCTCCTCACCTGCCTGCGCGGCGACCGAAATGTCGAGGTGCGGTTCGTGCGTGAACTGACGAGTTGGCTGTCCGGCGCCGGTGAGCCCGGCAGTTTCCCATACTCCGCGGTGCTGGCAGAGTTTCACCGGGTCGGTAAACACTTCGTCGAAAAGGAAGTGCTGGCTCTGCTCGACCAGGCCCGGGCACAGTTGACGGTGCCGGCGGCCGCGCGGGACCCCCACGCCCGGCTGCTGGATGAATTCCTCGATGGCGCGCTCGACAAGTGGGACGGCCGGTACGACTACCGCAGCTACCTGGCGCTGCGACTGCTCCGGTTGCCCTGCGGGGACAACGTCGACGGGCCGGTCGGTGCCCGGCGGGACCAGGACCGGCTCCTCGTCCGCTTGGTCGCCGACGCGCTGGCCTTCGAGCTGACCGCCGCCTCCGGCGCCACCGACCTGCTGCCCGAGCGGCGCCCGAGCCCGGACGTGGTGGCCAAGCGCTACCGGCTCGGCGTACGGGCCGCGTCCCCCGCTCTCGTCCGGATGGGCGTTGCCGGGACGGTCCTCGACCGGGAGGCGGTGGCGACCCCGGACGAGCTACGGGCCCTCGCCGTCGACTCCGATCCCACCGGGGAGCTGGTCCTGCGGCTGAGCATGCTGCCGGTCCACGTGTCGCACGACGAGTACCTATTCATCCGGGTGCTCCAGTCGTACGAGTGCCTCTTCGCGGGGATCGCCGACGAGCTGCGCGCCACCATCGCCGCCCTGACCGCCGGCCACGCGGGGCCGGCGGTCGAGCGGCTGGCGTACGCCCGGGGGCAGCTCACCGCCGCCGGGCCGCTGTTTTCCCTGCTGGCCACGATGCAGCCGGAGGCGTTTCGGACGTTCCGGGAGTACACCGAGGGGGCGAGCGCCATCCAGTCCCGCTCCTACAAGCTGATGGAGTCGCTGTGCCGAACACCCGAAGGGTCGCGGTTGGACTCGGCCGCGTACCACCAGGTGCCGGAAGTACGCGGCCTGGTGCACGCCGGGCAGCCGTCGATCGACAACGCGTTCCGGGCGGCGGTGCGTGACGGCCTGCTTACCGCGCCCGGCGGCGAGCGGGTCGAGGAGGAGATGCGGTCGTTCGCCGCCGCGGTGCTTCAGTGGCGCCGCACGCACCACCGGCTCGCGACCCGGATGCTCGGACCCCGCCCCGGCACCGGCTACACGGAGGGCACGCCCTATCTGGCCACGGTCCGGTCCATTCCGGTCTTTACCTCCGTCGCCGGTGAGCCCCGATCCCCGTCCTCTACCGAGCCGACCGGAGGTAGTCCCGAGTGAGCCCATCCAACCGGAAACCCGCCCCCGATACGCCCGAGTGCCTCGACGCCACCGCGCACGCCGCACTGCGCGCCGAGTTCCCCCTGCTGGGCACCGGCGTCTACCTGAACAACAACTCCACGGGCGCGGTGCCGCGGGGCGCGGAGCAGGTGCTCACCGGCTACTGGCGGACGCTGCGGAGCTGGCGCGACGAGGTCTGGCAGGACTGGCACGTCGGCCTCGACCGGTACGCCGACTCCGTCGCCGCATTCATCGGCGCGCCGGCGGGCAGTGTGGTCACCGATGCGAACCTGAGTACGCTGCTCGCGCGGGTGGCGTCCTGTTTCGACTACCGTCCGCCGCGAGACCGGGTCGTCACCACCGACCTGGAGTATCCGACGGTGCCGTTTATCTGGAACGCGTTCCGTCGGTACGGCGCCCGGCTCGACGTGGTCGGCTCGGGCGGCCCGCAGTTCGACGAGGACGCCATCGAGGCACGGATCGATGAACGCACGCTGCTGGTGTGCGTCCCGCACGTCAGCTTCTCCTCCGGGGCCACCATCGACCTGCCCCGACTGCTGCGGCGCGCCCACAATGTCGGCGCCCTGGTGGTCGTCGACGCCTTCCAGAGCGTCGGGGTCATGCCGCTGGACGTGACGGCGCTCGGCGTCGATGTCGTTCTCGGCGGCGCGCACAAGTGGCTCTGCGGGGTCGGCACCGCCTTCCTCTACGTCCGTCCAGGCCTGGTGCCGGAGCTGGAGCCGGCGGCGACCGGCTGGCAGGCCGGCGACCGAGCCTTCACGTTCCAGCCGTCGACCGGCTGGGCCGACGGGGCCCGACGCTTCGCCGGCGGGACACCGTTCCCCCTGACCTCGCTGATATCCCAGGTCGGCCTAGATCTGCTGGCCGAGGTGGGTGTCGGCGCGATCCGCCGGCACTCGCTTGCCTGCACGCAACGGGTCCTGGACCGGGCCGCGGCGGCCGGCATCGACGTGGTCAGCCCGACCGAACCGCACCGACGCGGCGGCGTCGTGTGCCTGGACGTCGCCGACGGCGAGGCCGTCAAGCAGCGGCTGGTTAAGCGAGACATGATCTGCAGCTGGCGGGGCCACCTGCGGGTCGGCCCGCACGTCTACAACACCCTCGACGAGATCGACACATTCATGGACGCCCTGGAAGAGGAGCTGAAGCGGTGAAGGTGGCGTTTTCTCCCCGCGCGCTGATGAGTCTGCTCGCCAACGGGCCCAAGGCCATGGACGTGCTGGAGGCCGCGCTCGGCACGGGCCAACTCGACGCCCTGGAGCCCGGGCCGGCGAGCCTCGGCGAGCTGGCCGCCCGGTTCGACGTGCGGCCCCTGCGGCTCTACAAGTTCCTCGACTGCCTGGAGAGCCTCGGCGTCGTCGAGCGCAGCGAGCCGGGCGACGACATCACGACGGCCACGTACCGCGCGGTGCCCGGCCTGCGGGACGCCATCACGGCGGTCGTCGGCCCCGGCGCCGTCGAACGCGACCGGGACCGTTACCCCTGGCGGCGGCTGCACGGTCGGCTGGCCGAGAGCCTGCGCGGCGAGGTGAGCATGAGCGACGACGACTTCGCCTGGCCACCAAAAACCGACGAGCAGACCGCCGATTTCGAGCGCAGCATGGCCGTCGGTCTCGGCCCGGTGATCGAGGCAATGCACTGCAACGCCGACCGGCTGTGGTCGGACCGGCGCCGCCTGCTGGACGTCGGCGGGGGCGACGGGACGCTAGCCGCGCACATCCTCGACGACGCCCCAGGGCTACGGGTCGACGTGTACAACCTGCCGGCCGTGGCACCGCTGGTGGAGGCCACCCGGACCCGTACAGGGCATTCCGACCGGCTGGGTTTCGTCGGCGGCGACTTCTTCGCCGAGCCGCTGCCCACGGGCTACGACGCCATGGCGTTCGTTCGGGTGCTACACGACTGGCCGAACGACGTCGCCCGCCGGCTGGTCGAGAAGGCGTACGCGGCGCTCGAGCCGGGCGGGCTGCTGGTGATCTGCGAGGAGTTCCGTACCCCGGACCGCCTGGCGATGCAGTTTTTCTGGAGCTACTTCCTCATTGGAGTCGACAGTTGCGTCAGCCGGCTGCGGGAGGTCGAGTTCTACACGAGCCTGCTCAAGGAGGTCGGCTTCGACCGGGTGGCCGTGCTGCCCGGCGGCTGGGAGCTGGCCTGCGCGTACAAGCCGGTGGTCGGAGTGTGACCCGGCCCCGGCAACCTCAGCCAGCAGGTCGGGATCCTCGATTCCGAGGCCGCGCGGATCCAGTTCGGTCGGAGACCTGCTTCCGGACCACATGCCAGCATTCCCCCGTCGACGATGACCAGGTGGCCTGACGGGCACCGGACTTCGCCGAGCCTAACGATCTCTCCCTTGGCGCGGCTGTCTACGGACCCGCTAGGCCTCGGTCTCCCCTGCCGGTCTTGACGCCGCCCGCAAATTCAAGCGCTCTATCGCCTGTGAGACCTACCCTTACCTGACGCCACGACCACCGCGAGATCAGGGAATACGGGGTGCATGATCACGACGAGCCAGCGCCGGGGGTCTGGACCTGGCTGCAAGCCTGGTACGCGACTCAGTGCGATGGCGAGTGGGAACACGAGTACGGCATTCAGATTGGGACGGTCGACAACCCCGGCTGGTCGGTCCGCATCGACCTGGGTGATACGGCACTGTCAGGGATGCCCTACGAGCGGCACGAGCTCCATAGAAGCGAACACGACTGGATCATGACCTGGGTCGAGAAGGACCAATTCCGGGCAGCGTGTGGACCACTGAACGTCGGCGAGGCGCTACACCTGTTTCGGCGGTGGATCGAAGCAACGCCCCGCGAGCTCGGGTCACAAGCTTGACAGAGATAGGAGCGTCCACAGCCGGCGGCTGGCTGTCGGACTGCGGATGACGGGTTACTCCTTGCTTCGCTAGATGGGTTACACCAGGACGTACGTTCCGTCCCCGTGGCGGGCCGGACATACTGTCGCCGTGCTTGAGCGGGGCGGCAACGCGAAGAACCGGTACCTGGTCTGCCACGACTACGGCATGGGCGCCTTGTGGTGGTGGGTTTGGGCACGGTCGCCAGAGGAGATCCTCGACGCCGTCGCTGAGGTGGAGGTGGTCACCGATGACGTCACCGTGCGGCGGGTGACCTCGTGGGATCTTGACGAGGTCCACCTCGATGCGCTGCCCGACGGTCCACTGGCCAGCCTCCGCGACCAACGGTCGGCCCATCGCGATGTCCCTGGCTACGGCGTACTGGCCGACCGCGGCCTGGTGTACCTCCGCGACGCCTGCGCTGCGTACGACGGCACTGCGTACCTGGCCGAGCTGGGACCGGACGGCCGCCGCCTCCGCCAGGTCCAACAGCGCCCCGACGGTGACGCCCTCCAAACCGAGGACTGGCCCTTCAACCCACCCATCGACCTACGCGATCCGCAGTACGCCACGATGGAGATCAGCGCGGAGGCATTTGAACACGCCTGGCGACGCGCACGACCAGACCCGGACGCCTACTAGCGATCTGCCGTCACTCACGCCCCAGCGGCGAGATTGTCTACCCGGACCTGTCGCCCAACAGCTGGCGCCGACGCGTTCAAGTGAAGCCCGACCTCGCCGGCAGCCGGCTGTCCGGTCTCAGGACCTGCGTGACACTCCGCCGATTGTCGATGGAGCTGAGCGTGATGGATCAGGGGTATCGGACTGTGAAATCGGTTGTTGGATCCGGTGCGGCCCGCCGAACATGGCCCAGGTGAGCCGAAGCCTCCGAACAGATCTCCGGTCCCGCCAGGCACTCCGGCGCGCTCCCCGGCTCGACCGGGTGCGGATCCGAGTTCACGCACCGCGATCCGGATTCGCGCACCCGGTAAGCGGACGGGACGTCCGTGAGGTGCTGGAGGCCATCGGGCCTTGGGCGTGGTACGGGTTGCGCGGCATCGAGCTGCGGCAAACCGAGGACTTCCGCCCCGGATTCGTCGTCTACGGCAGGACCAGAGCACCAGGCGAGATCTTCCTTTACGAGCACCGCCTACCCGAAGCCGCGGCGTTGCGGGACTTCATGCGGTTTGACGTACTGCTGCACGAGCTTGGACACCATGTGCTTCAACACCGCAGCCGGAAGGCCGGCGGCGTGCAACGCCGCTCGGATCATGAACGGTTCGCCGAAGCGTTCGTCGCTCGATGGAAGCCGATCGTCCAAGCTGCACTCAACACACACGCATCAGCCGCTGACGCGCACTTGGTCTCTAGCCGGCTGCGTCACCCCGGTCTCGAGACTGATCTGTCACCCAGGTCCTGAGACCTGACGTCGAGGGCAGTCGGCCGCCGGCTTGTCACGCACCTCACGGCGTCGCAGGTCGCGCTTCCTGGCCGACGAGCTTTGCTGCTCGGTCTGGCGGCGTCTGCGAGGTGTCGATGGTAACGTCCGCGGTCCTCGCAGCCAGGGGCTCGTCCCATGCCTTGAACCGTTGCTGGGTGTCGGTCGCTCGCCGGACTGTTCGCTCTTCGGCAACGTCTTGCGGCCAGGTGTGGCCGCAGCGAGGTTGACGCTGTCTACTCATTGCCGATGGGTGGAACAACGTTGAGCATCCTGAGTCCCTACGCCGCTGAGCGCGTCGAGCCGATCCTGGTTGAGGAGATGATCGCTGAGGGGCTGACCCGGTATGAACGCGATCCGAACTACTGGTACTCCGCCGATGGCCTGCCGTACGGCTATGACATCCAAGCCCCGGGCATCGAGGTCGATCCGGAGGAGCTACACCTGCTTGAGCGAGCCACCGCGGTGACGATGGGCTGCGCCATCGGGCTGCACATCTTTGTCAGCGACCTTGCTGGCCGACCTGCCCTGGCTCGGATGGCTCAGCAAGTGGCGCGACGGACCGACGGCTGGGTGTTTGTCGATTTCTACGATTCGCCCTCGGCAGACCTGCTTCGCTGCCTGGGCGGCGCGGGCCGCCGCGTTCGAGCCGACGATGCCGTCTATCTCGACGCTGAGGCGATGACCGCGTGGATCGCTCACCCCAGCTTTCACGTCGTCAAGTGAGTGCCATCAGGGGCGCTTGGGCCGTGCTGCGAGCCCCGTGGGCCGCAGAGCGCCACCACCCCGAACAGCACCAGTCCAACTACAGCGACGCGCGCTAAGACCTGTTGCGGCATTGGCCGAGGGTTAGATACGTGTCGGCGTTGGTTGGTCCTGGCGGATCAGGACTACCCGATCCCCTTTTCGACGCGCCAGGCCCTGCAGTGATCGAGCATCTCGCGCCCGGGGCGAGCGACGCCGCCAGTTCGGCCGCGAGAACCAGGGGGTGAAGGCCCGGGGGTCGGTCGCCCGCGCCGGCGCGGCACCGCGCTGACGGCGTGATTCGGCATTGCGGCGGCCGTGTCGAGCCGTGTGACGATCTGCTGGTGCCCGATGTTGACCGAAGCACCGGGCGGCGACCCGGTCTCCCTTATCGGGTGCCGCCCGAGGCGAATACCGTGTAGAAGTACCGAAGGCTGTCCTCTGGGCCGTTCTCAAGGCGCTTGAACGCCTTGCCGATCGGGTTGCACCAGCGATGGTCGCCGAGCTCGATCAGTAGCGGCCACCCGACGACGGCTCGTTCATCGTCCGTCGTTGCGCGCCATCGCCCGCCAGCGTGGCGGGTCAGCACTTCGCCGACGTAGCAACCGAAGCCGAAGAGGGTTTCTGCAAGCTGCTCGCCGGTGAGTCCGTCGGCGCGGAAGTCGTCGAAGATGGTGTCCACGCGCGCCAGGCTGTCCGGCGTGTAGTCCAGATGTACGTCGCTGACCTGGGCCGCCGCCGCTGTGATGTCGCCCGCGAAGCGGGCTGCGTTCTCCGGGACAGGCGCGTACTTCAGGCGCAGTTGCATGTGGTTTCCTCCGGCGCTTCGCTTGATCCACAGATCGGATCGCGATCGTACCGACGCCGGGATTTGGCCTCGTCTCTCCTACCCGATCTGGCCGGTGTTATTGACCGTCGGAGACGATCGGGATGAGCCTGGCTGCTACGTCCTTGAAGTCACCGAAGCCACTGACGGTTCGCAACAGGCCATGGCTTCGGTAGTAGGCGCGTAGCGGCTCGAGCTGCTCCTGATAGGTCTCCTGGGCATGCGAGTAGCTGAGCAGTAGCTCCTGGCGTCGCTCGGCTTGCTTGGGGTCCAGTTCGATGTGACGTTCCACCCGGCGGTGAACGGCGAGGTGGAGTTGATCCGCGCTCAGGACGAGTTCGATCACTGTGTCGGGAACATGGCCGCTCTGCGCCAGCAACTCAGCCTGACGGCTCCTGCGGGGGAAGTTGTACAGCACCCAGCCACCGTTGACGTTGGCTAGGCAATGTCTTCAAAGGTTCACAACCATTGCAGTAGCGCGGCGATGGTGACCGTTGCCTGGTAGGACGTGGCGGTCTTGTCGTAGCGGGTGG
>NZ_JBEXLM010000048.1:0-34214 GCF_040609975.1 Micromonospora sp. NPDC004551
TCGTTCACACAGAGACTCACGCGATGACCCACCTCTATGCCCGAGGCACGCCGAAGCAGGTCAACTTCTACACCACCCGGCGGGACGCAACCGTCCTGGACGGCCTGACTTGGCCCCTGGTGGCACCCGCTTGTGGCCCGTGGATGGCCCTGCAGCTTCGACTGCGGTTGGCGGATTTGGTTCAGCGACGGTTACGAGATCGGCGGACCGCCCAGACCCCACCAACGATCGCCGCAGCAGTCGGCAAGAGGCAGCAGAGCGTCAGGACGAACAGGTGCCACGGCTTGAGAGCTCCCATGGCCGAGAGGATAGGCACGGCTTCCCAACACCGCTGTCCCTGCGAGCCTCAGTTTGGAAGGACCAAAGATCACCGCGCCGGGATGCCCGAAACGCCTGCTGGCTGCAGGGGAGTGGGCCACGACTCGTGCCCGCAGCCGTTCGGAACGTTCGCGTCGCCCTGGTCGCGGCGCTCTCGGCAATAGGATCTGTACGAGATCGTCCGGCCTCGTTCACGAGGGTGGCTCCCTCGCGTGGCCGCACTGCACCACCGCAGCCTCTGCAGCAGGGTCAACCGTTGCCCGGTACCGCCTGGATCGGACAAAGGTGGATCCCTACGCGCCGGCCTGCCCATCGGCAGCCCGGCCCGCTACCGCGTGCCTGGGGCTCGCCATGAGGTGCCAGCCACGGTTTTAATATCGGCATGGACAACATCCTTCCCGGCATGGATCCCGAGGCGGACGAGTACAGCCTTGAGGGGGACGACCTCGAAACGGCGGGGACTGAGACAGAAGACGACATCGCAGATGCGCCCGACATCAACTTCCGGAATGTTGTCCTTGCGCCATCGGACTGGACCGTTCAAACAATCCTCAGCCAGCTAGGCGAAAACTCATTTGAGCTAGACCCTGATTTTCAACGCCGCAACGCTTGGACCGACTCAAGGAAAAGCAAGTTCATTGAATCGCTCATGCTCGGTCTTCCAATTCCGCAACTAATCTTTGCCGAACGAGAGGATGAGAGCGGAGACCCGAACTATGTAGTCATCGACGGCAAACAGCGGCTGCTGGCTCTCGATGCCTTCTATTCTGACACCCAGCCTCTCCGCTTGACGAACCTGACCGTACTTCCCGCGCTGAGCGGCAGGACGCGGGCTGAAATATTGGAGGATCCAAGTTTCAGCCGCTATGTCAAGAGGCTAACGAACCGAACGATTCGCACAGTAGTGATCCGCAGTTGGCCCGAAGAGTCCTTCCTTCACCTGGTATTTCACCGGATCAATCACCAAACTCTGGCGCTGTCGGCGCAAGAACTTCGCCAAGCATTGCATCCGGGACCATTCACCAGGTTCGCGGACAAATACGCGGGAGATAGTGCGGACCTGCACCGCATACTCGGCACTAGTCAGCAGCCAGACTTTCGGATGCGGGATGTGGAACTACTAGTTCGCCACCTAGCGTATCGATTCCGGATTGTTCAGTATAAGGGAAACCTTAAGCGCTTCCTGGACGAAACGTGCGTAGAGCTTAATAGGAGCTGGAGCGCGCAAGAAGAAGATATTCGAAACGCCGCTCTACAGTGCGACGAGGCGATCCGCGCAACTGAGGAGATCTTCGGCTCCCGAGCATTCCGACGCAGGACGGGGAAGTCCTGGGAAACTCGCTTCAACCGCGCCGTCTTCGATGTCATGACTTATTACTTCGCAGATCGGAACGTACGAAATGCGGCCGTGGCCGTCAAGGACAGCGTTGTGGAAGCATTCGAACGCGTCAGCATCCAGGACTCGCGCTTCTCAGAATCTTTGGCGTCAACTACTAAGACACTTCCAGCGACTGCGTACCGGCTAGGACGGTGGGGTGTTGAACTCGGCGCCGCGATTGGGCAGGTACTTGAGGGTCCAACCCTCTCTCCGGAGGGTCGCTCGATCAGAATCGAGAGCCTGCATTGAGGGCAGAATATCGGGCGCTACTTAATAGGATCCGGGTAGTCGCCGGCGCAATGCTTCCGCCCGAGAGTCCGACAGCCCGATACAGCCAGGCCGAAGTCTTCCGAATGCTTGGTTTTAGGCTCCTTGCACACGCCGAGATTGAGCAGTTTGTCGAGGAGTGCGCCGAACGACTGGCCCTCCATTATGCGGGGATGATAGACCAACAGAGGTGGTCGACGACTCTATCTGCGCGAACCCAGCGCACGTTACTGCTTAACCTGTGCATGGTGGACAAGTACCCGCCGCTGTCGATAACTCGTCCTAGACCCTCGTCGGGGAACAAGGATCCCCTTAAGAACATCTCGTCTGGCCTAAACCGGCACCAGAGCGTCATCAGCGGAAACAACGGTGTGTCCGAGAAGGACATTCTCAAATTGTTTGTTCCGCTCGGATTCGACCTTCACTTCTTTGACCATAGTTGGCTCATTGCCATGAACAATCTCGCAAAGAGCCGTGGAGAGGTGGCCCATAACTCATTTCAGCTGTCGACTCAGGCAATCCCCACTCCAAGAGGAGAGCGTGATCTGCTTGTCGTTCCGCTATTTGGCTTGCGGCGCGTTGTCGATGAAGTGGTTAGGTTGCAGGCCGCCGCGTGATTAGCGGAGGTCTCCGTGCCAAGGACAGCGATACTTGCTCTGGCTGCCCGCGGCGGCGGGAAAGCAATTCGCTGGAGAGGATCTCCTCGTCGGGCAGGCGTAGACCGTCCGGGGAGGCTGGTAGCCCTTGTGGTGCCCGGCGAGGTGATCCGGGGCGATCTCTAAGGAGGGCCGGGGTTCGGGGCGGAGCCCCGAGGTCTTCGAGGTCTTGTCATCAGCCAATGTGGCCGGCCGGCCCGGCCGATGCCGGCCGGAGGTCGCCAGCAGGCCGGGGCCGGGCCGGCGCCGCCTTGATTCTTAAGAGGCCAATTCGGCAGTTGCTTGCCTAGGGCGTTGTGCCCAGGGCGTTGCCTAGGGATCGACGAATTCTGGGCCGCCAGGTAGGTTGCCCAGATGCAGATTGATGACTCGCAGTCCGGACCTACTTGGGCGAGCGAACTGGGGATCGGCCCCGGCGATCCAAGCAAGGTAAGAGTATGGGTTAGGTCTGTTCAACTATTCAATCAGCCTTCCTGGGATCTTCCGGCGCCCGGCGTTACCGCCATTGTTGGCGGAAATAACAGTGGAAAGTCGACCTTTCTTCGCCAGCTGCATAACCAACTCCTCAGCCCAGGGTCCGAGACGTTGGATCCGGTTGAGATCGTCTCCGGAATCACTCCTGCTCGCGCCGGAACTGGACCCGACTTTCTGTCGTGGTTTGCCCCTTTAGCTACGTACTTCCCCGCCTCGTATGACGTCCCAGAACCTTCCTTCCGCCAGCCCAATACAAATTGGTTCATGTCGGTGCGGGGGCTTCTTAACGAGTGGGAGGGCGGGATCCGCATTTCGCATCTCGGCCCTGCTGCCCAATCTTTGGTCTTTTATGCCGACGCGATGAGCAGATTCGGCTCTGTGGGGGGTGTTGGGCAGCGAGAAAACCCGGCGGACCCGCCAACACACCCACTTCATCACTTCCAAGACGACGTCACGCTTCTTCACAAGCTCAACGCGCTAAGCGAGCGCATCTTCCAGCAAAGTTTGACCTTGGATGAATTCAGCGCGACGATGAGACTGAGGGTCGGCAAGGTTGACATACCTGCGCCCGCGCGTGACCAGAGTCAACGACCGTATCGCGAAGCATTGGCGAAACTTCCGCTTCTTGAGCAACAAGGGGACGGGATGAAGAGCCTTTTGGGGCTGGTAATCCCGATTATCGCCGCTGCGCATTCAACGGTAATCGTCGACGAGCCCGAGGCATTTCTCCATCCTCCGCAAGCCTATGCGCTGGGTCTGGCCCTAGGGGAACTCGCCAGGGATTCGAATGCGCAAGTCATCTTGGCTACTCATGACAGGAACCTGCTGGGCGGGCTGGTTGCCTCCAATGCGCCCCTGTCGGTAATTCGGCTGAATCGCGAGGGCAACACCGCTAGCGCTTCACAACTCTCTCACGATCAGCTGCGGGAATTGTGGGACGATCCCGTTCTTCAGTACAGCAATGTTCTCGATGGTCTTTTCCATCGCATCGTTGTACTCGCGGAGGCGGAACGTGACTGCCGGTTCTACCAGGCGGCATTAGACGCCTATGCGGAAATGAACGCCGGAGACCAAGCTTGCCGATATCCCGTTCCGCCGCCAAGCGATGTGCTGTTCGTCCCCTCGTATGGAAAGGCTGGAATGTTTAGGCTTGCGGAGGTGCTAAGAGCAGCGGCGGTGCCGGTGATTGCCACTCCGGACCTAGATATTCTCAACGAGAGGTCGAAGATCGAGCAGCTCGTGAAGAGCTTAGGTGGAGAGTGGAGTCCGCTAGATAAGGATTATACGGTTGCGGCTCAGCCATTCCGGCAACCGACAGAGAGTGTGTTGCTTGCGCAGATTCGCAAGGAGTTGCTACGCGCGATAGACGAGAAACTAAAAGAAGATCCTGGCGCGCTCCATAATGCGGACATTAAGAAAGAGTTGGGGGGGATTATACGCGCAAAGGAGAGCCGATGGAATTTGCTGAAGGAATTTGGAGTCCAAGCATTTAACAAGGGCGCATCCGGCCCGGCGTCCAAGCGCCTCTTGGCAACCTTGTCCAAAGTTGGTGTGGTGCCAGTAGAAGTCGGAGAGCTTGAACGATTCGCAGGCAGCGATCTGGAAGTGGCGAAAGGCAAGGACTGGCTGCCCGCTGCGTTGGAAGCTGACATCCACAAACAGCGACCCGCCCAGTCGCACATAGCGAAGATTCTCAACTCTGCCCGAGAGCTTGCGGGATTACCTGAGTAGGCGCAATCACGCGAGCGCGGCACAGCCATCCTGCGCCGCGCTCGTCCAAACCGTGGAAGGCCCCCAGGAAGCATGGTGGGCCGCGCGTTTAGTTCCGAAGGTCCTGGGCCGCGCGGACGATGAGCCTGCGGGCATCTTCGCCGGTGACGGCTTCGTTCCAGAGTCGTTCGATGGCCTTGGTGTAGGTGGCGGCTTCGACGTCGCGGTAGGTCGTCTCGCCGACGAAGGTCTCCACGATGGCGACATCGTCGTACATCTGGAAGGATTCTGCGGGGTGGTGGCGAGTTGGACGCCGAGCGGCAGGATGCCGAAGCGGATGTTCGGTACGCCGACGACGGTTTGCAGGCGGTCGAGCTGGCCGCGCATGACCTCGGGCGAGGTGATAAGCCACCGCAGCACGGGCTCGGCGAGCAGGAACTCGAAGCAAGAACCCGTGCCGGATTCCGGGCGCGGATCAGGAGAAGGCGGCCGAGCGACCCGTTCTCACGCTCGCCCAGGTGCTCAAGCTCGCGAAGCTGATGGACGAGCAGTACCGCGCCCTGGTCCTGGTGACCACGTTCGCCTGCCTGCGGTGGGGCGAGGTATCCGCGTTGCAACGGCAGGACGTTGACGCCGACGCCGGGGTGATCCGTATTCGGCAGACGTTCACAGAGGTGCGCGGCGTCGGGATGGTTCTGGGTCCGCCGAAGTCACGTGCTGGTCGGCGTGCCGTGTCGGTGCCAGCGGCGATCCTGCCAGCCCTGCGTGAGCACCTGGCGGCGTTCGTCGACGACAACCCGGAAGCGCTGGTCTTCGCGACGCCTTCCGGCCGGCCGATCTGGCGCGGCAACCTCAACAAGGTCATCGGCTGGTCGACGGCGGTCGGCAAGCTCGGCGTTCCGGGTCTGCACTTCCATGATCTGCGGCATACGGGTAACACGATCGCGGCCAGGACCGGTGCGAGCACCCGCGACCTGATGGCCCGGATGGGTCACGACTCGGCGCAAGCGGCCATGATCTACCAGCACGCCACCTCGGAGGCGGATCGGGCCATCGCCCAGGCGGTGAGCGACGCAGTGAAGGCCGAGCGCAAGAAAGCCAAGAAGCCGGCGGCCGGCTCCTCCGCCAAGGGCAAGGGCAAGGGCAAAAAGCGTGGCTAGTGGCCCGTGGATGGCCCGCCGGGCGCTGTTGGCCGCAGCAACATCGAAGGCCCTGGCTGGGACTGTCGTCCTGACCAGGGCCTTTCGCGTGGAGCGGGTGACGGGAATCGAACCCGCACTGTCAGCTTGGGAAGCTGATGTTCTGCCATTGAACTACACCCGCAGGCGGCACCACTGTACCTGAGGTCACCACCCCCGTGCACCCAGGTACCCCCGCGGCCGTCCCACGTGTCGATCAAGCGCCACCCGCAGCGGAGCAGGTATCGGCCAGCACAGCATGTTTCCTCCCGGCAACATATGGCCGTTCTCAAATCCGTCGATGGGATGTAACGTCTCCTCCACGTTCTCCGACCGGGCGTGACACACCCCCTGCCATGCCCGCAGAAAGAGGTGGGCCCATGGGACTGCGTCCCAACCTGCTGACCCGGCGTACCGCCGGCGTCGCGTCGACGACCCTCGCGCTGCTGCTCAGCACCGCCGCCGTCGGCGTCGTCCCCGCAGCTTCCGCCTTCTCGGCCGCGCCGTCCGGCTCCTGCGCCTCGCCGGCCGACGTCCATTCGGACGCGCGGGTGAAGAAGGGCGGACACGCCAAGCTGGACCCGAACGAGCTGACCGCCAAGCAGGTCCGCGAGCGCGACGCCGACCTCGCGGCCGCGCTGCGTGAGCGGGCCAACTTCCGCACCGGCGCCGGAGCCACCACGCTGGCCACGGTGACCATCCCCGTCGTCGTCCACGTCATCCAGCGGGACAGCACCCGGGCCGGTGGCAACATCCCGGACTCGATGGTGACCCAGCAGATCGACGTGCTGAACAAGGCGTACGCCGGTTCCACCGGTGGCGCCGCGACCGCCTTCAGCTTCCAGCTCACGAAGGTGCACCACGTCACCAACGCCGCCTGGTACCCGATCGTCCAGGGCTCCTCCGCCGAGCGCTCGATGAAGAGCACGCTGCGCGAGGGCGGCAAGAACACCCTGAACATCTACCTGGGCGAGCTGAGCGACGACCTGCTCGGCTGGGCGACCTTCCCGCAGCGCAAGCTGAACAGCATGGACGGCGTGGTCGCGCTGAGCGAGTCGCTGCCGGGTGGCACCGCCACCAACTACAACCAGGGCGACACCGGCACGCACGAGATCGGCCACTGGCTGAACCTCTACCACACCTTCCAGGGTGGCTGCTCGGGCTCGGGTGACAGCGTCTCCGACACCCCGGCCGAGGCCTCGCCGGCCTTCGAGTGCCCGACCGGTCGCGACACCTGCACCACGGCCGGCCTGGACCCGATCACCAACTTCATGGACTACACCTACGACTCGTGCATGTACCAGTTCACCCCTGGTCAGGCGAGCCGCATGCTGACCGCGTGGAACGCCTACCGCGCGGCCTGAACGCCCCGCACCACAACACCGGTGCCGGTTCCGTCCTCGGACGGGGCCGGCACCGGTGTTTTCGCGGTCAGGCCGCCGGGCGGCGGGTGTCGAAGCCGTGCCGGCCCCGCCGGCCTTCGGGCGCGAGCGGGTCACGCCGGGCGGGCGCGGCGGCTCCCGAGTCGAGCCAGACGCGCACCTCCGGCCGACCGGCGCCGGGGCGGGCCACCTGGTCACGGCGGGTCAGCATCGCCACGTCGACCGTGAACTCGAACAGCCGCCAGTCGCCCTGCGGCGCGGCCCGGCCGATGCGGGCCACCCGGGCGACCGTCGCCGGGTCGGTCACCGGGCGGGCCCGGCCGGCCACATAGGCCTCGTCGTCGCGCTCCTCCGGCGGGAAGGAGTGCAGCGCGTAGCGGCCGTCGCGTTCGAGGTCGCGGCGCTTGGGCGAGTCGATGACGAAGCACCAGAGCCCGTCGTCGGTGATGACCGGGGAGACCGGGTGCACTCGCGGGCCGCCGTCGGCGCGGACCGTGGCGAGGTAGCCGAAACCCGGCCCGTACTGCTGCAACAGGAGGCGGATCTCGTCGGCGAGGCGGGGCTCGTCGGCGGCGAATTCGGACCAGGATGCCATGCGGACATTCTATCGAACACGTGTACGAAGATGTAGTCCGACACGCAGGTCACCCGTACCGGTCGCTATGGTGTTCCGATGCTGCTCTCCGACCGCGACCTGGTCTCCGAGATCAAGGCGGGCACGCTCGCGCTGGAGCCCTTCGAGCCCACGCTGGTGCAGCCGTCCAGCATCGACGTCCGCCTGGACCGGCTGTTCCGGGTCTTCAACAACCATCTCTACACGCACATCGACCCGTCCGTGCAGCAGGACGACCTCACCTCGATGGTGGAGGTGCCCGAGGGCCAGCCGTTCGTGCTGCACCCGGGCGAGTTCGTGCTCGCCTCCACGCTGGAGGTGATCTCGCTGGGCGACCAGCTCGCCGGCCGCTTGGAGGGCAAGTCCAGCCTGGGCCGCCTCGGTCTGCTCACCCACTCGACCGCCGGTTTCATCGACCCGGGCTTCTCCGGGCACGTCACGCTGGAGCTGTCCAACGTGGCCAACCTGCCGATCACACTCTGGCCGGGCATGAAGATCGGCCAGCTCTGCATCTTCCGGCTCTCCTCGCCGGCCGAGCACCCGTACGGCTCGGCCGTCTACGGCTCCCGCTACCAGGGCCAGCGCGGGCCCACCCCGAGCCGGTCCTGGCAGAACTGGCGCACCTGGCCGACGCGCTGACCGACCCGCACCTGAGTGACGGCACCGGGGCCCCCGCCACGCGGGGACCCCGGCCCGCACATCAGCCCGGGCGGCCGTAGCTGTTGATCTGGCCGTCGTCGACGCGCTTCATCGTGATCGGCTTGCCGGACTGGGAGGCGTGCACCACCCAGCCGTCGCCGACGTACATGGCGACGTGGTGCAGGTCGCTGTAGTAGAAGACGAGGTCGCCGGCGCGCAGCTCGCTCCGGCTCACCCGCCTGGTCACGTCGTGCTGCTGCCGCGCGTTGTGCGGCAGCGAGACGCCGGCCTTCGCCCAGGCCGCCATGGTGAGGCCCGAGCAGTCGTAGTGGTCCGGCCCGGCGGCGCCCCAGACATAGATCTTGCCGATCTGGGCGCAGGCGAACTTGACCGCGATGCCGGCCGGGCCACCGGGGTAGCCGGCGGGGCAGGGCGCCGGGCGCAGGGGCCCGCCGCCACCGTTGCCGTAGACCTTGAGGCGCAGCTTCTGCAGCTTGGCGATCTCGGCGTCGATCTGCTTCTTCTTGGCCGCGAGCTGGGCCTCGGTGCGCGCCAGCCCGGTGATCATTTCGTCGAGTGGCCGCTTCTTGGCGGCCAGTTCGTCGCGCAGCTCGGCAACGGCGTGGACCTGCTCCTGCTGGCGGTGCGCGAAGCGGTCGAGCAGTTGGAGGCCGTCCACGAGGTCGCTCGGTGACCGGCTGCCGAGCAGCGCGTTGACGGTGGAGAGGTTGTTGTCGCCCTTGTACGCGTCGGCGGCGAGCCCGCCCACCTGACCGAGGGCGGCGTCGACCCGCGCCTCGAGCGGGGCGATCTGCCGGGCGAGCGCGGCGGCCTGCTTCCGCTTGGCGGCGAGCTGCTCGCGGGTGGCGTTGACCTGTTCGATGATCGGTTCGAGCTTGTTCCAGTCCTGGTCGATCTGGCGCTCGATCTCGGCGACCGACGGGTCGGCGTGTGCCGCCGTGGCGCCGCCGGTCAGGACGACGGCGGTGCCGACCAGGGCGGCCAGGGCGGTGGTGAAGCGGGACCAGCGGGAACGCGGCGCAGCCGTCGAGCGGTCGACCGACCGGCCCGACGGTGGCCGCGGGGCATGGCGTGCCACCGGGCTTCCGTACTCCTTCTTCCTGGCCGCCTACCGAGTTAGCTGACGGGTTCGGGCGGGAAGGGAGCCGCCCTACCGCAGTGGCTGCGGATTCACCCCAGGTACCTGGGTCCCCGGCTCGCCCGGAGGCGACTCGGCGGTGTCGGACCGTCACCACCCGGGCTGGACGGTGAAGCTGGCGGTCGACGATTGACCAGAGTAGAGAGCGTCGTTATCGTTCCGCAACCCAACAGGCCGTGACACTCCGTACGTGAAGGTTTTCTTCACACGAGATTACTTTGTGGAAAGGTATTGACCCGGAGGGTGTGCGGGGTGAGGGTGGGGATCGCAGTGACCCCCATCCCTGTCTGGAGGTTCGATGCACCTCTCACCCCCACCGTCGGGCAGACGGATGCTGCTGGCAGCCGCCGTCGCGGCTGCCACCGCACTGGTGGCGACCGGACCGGTCGCCGCCGAACCGCTCACCCAACCCGCCGGCGACCGCCAGGACCAGTACGCCGCCGCAGCAGCGGAGTACGGCGTGCCGCAGAGCGTCCTGCTCAGCGTCTCGTACCTGGAGTCGCGCTGGGACACCCACACGGGTCAGCCGAGCACCAGCGGCGGCTACGGCCCGATGCACCTCACCGACGCCCAGCACGTCCTCGCGACCCCGGCCAGCGGCCACGTCGACGAGGGCGAGGACCCGAGGGGCGACGACTCCCGCCCGCTCACCCTCGACCCGGCCATCGCGGCCGCACCGGCGGAGGACGTGCTGCCGCAGGCGTCCCTGCAGACGCTCGACGCCGCCGCGGCACTCACCGGCCTCGCCGAGGAGACGCTGCGGACCGACGCGGCCGCGAACATCCGGGGCGGGGCGGCGCTGCTCGCCTCGTACCAGAAGGAACTGGGTGCGCCGGTCGGCGCCGGCACCGACCCGGCGGCCTGGTACAGCGCGGTGGCCCGGTACTCCGGCGCGGACACCGAGGACGCGGCGGCGGCCTTCGCCGACGAGGTCTACGACCAGCTCGGCCTGGGCGCGGCCCGCACCACCGACGACGGCCAGCGGGTGACCCTGGCCGCCACCACGGTGACGCCGGACCAGTCCGGGCTGCACAAGCTGGGCCTCCGCCGCGCCGAGCGGCCGGACGGCCTGGAGTGCCCGGTCCGCCTCGCCTGCGAGTGGATCCCGGCCCCGTACCAGAAGTACGGCCCGGGAGCCGGCGACTACGGCAACCACGACCTCGGCAACCGGCCGGCCCAGCAGAAGATCGAGTACATCGTCATCCACGACACCGAGGGCTACTTCGGCCCGAGCGTGAACCTGGTGAAGGACCCGACCTACCTGGGCTGGCACTACACGCTGCGCTCGGTGGACGGGTACGTGGCCCAGCACATCAAGGCCAAGGACGTGGGCTGGCACGCGGGCAACTGGTACGTCAACGCCAAGTCCATCGGCCTGGAGCACGAGGGCTTCGCCGGCCACGGCACCTGGTACACCGAGGCGATGTACCGGACCTCGGCCAAGCTGGTCCGGCACCTGGCGCTGAAGTTCCAGATCCCGCTGGACCGGCAGCACATCATCGGCCACGACAACGTGCCCGGCACCACCGCCGGCACCGTGGCCGGCATGCACTGGGACCCGGGCCCCTACTGGGACTGGTCGCACTACTTCGATCTCATGAAGGCGCCGTTCCACTCCACCGGCACGCCGCACACCGGCCTGGTCACGATCGACCCGGACTTCGCCACCAACCAGCCGGCCTTCACCGGCTGCAACCAGCAGCCGCCGGGTGTGCCGAAGCCGACGCCGCCGGCCGCGCCGTGCCCGCTGCGCGGCTCCTCGGCGGTGATCCTGCGGACCGCGCCGAGCGCCACCGCCCCGCTGGTCAACGACCTCGGTCTGCGACCGAACGGCACGCCGGACACCATGTACATCTCCGACCACGGCGCGCGCGCCTCGGCCGGCCAGACGTACGCCCTCGCGGACATCCAGGGCGACTGGACCGCCATCTGGTACCTCAACCAGAAGGCGTGGTTCTACAACCCGGCCTCCGCACCGACGGCCAAGTGGGCGAACGGCTTCGTGGTGACCCCCAAGCCCGGGAAGACCACCATCCGGGTGTACGGGCGCGCCTACCCCGAGCAGGCGGCCTACCCGGCCGGGGTGCCGTACCAGACCATCTCTCCGCTGCAGTACTCCCTCTCGGCGGGCCAGCGGTACGTGGTCGGCGGGGTCCTGCCGGGCGAGTACTACCGGGCCGTCACCTTCGACGGCTCCGCACCGGGTGACTGGACGGTCATCCGCGGCGAGAACCGGTACGTGCAGATCCAGTTCGGGCACCGCGTGATGTTCGTGAACCTCGACGACGTCGACATCCAGCCCGCCTCGGTCGGCGCACCCGCCTGACCGACCTGATGACGAAGGCCCCCGGTCCGCAGGGACCGGGGGCCTTCGTGCAGCTGTGGATCAGTAGGGGCGGCGGTAGCCGGCGACGGGCATGTAGGAGACCTTGCTGACCTGGACCGGTTTGCCGGTCCGCGGCGCGTGCACCATCAGCCCGTTGCCGAGGTAGAGCCCCACATGGTGCAGGTCGCTGTAGAAGAAGACCAGGTCGCCCGGTCTGGCGTCGCTCGACGCGATCTTCCGGCCCTCGTTCCACTGCGCGCCGGTGAAGTGGGTGAGCGAGATGCCCGCCGCCTTGTAGGCGTACTGGGTGAGGCCGGAGCAGTCGAACGAGTTCGGGCCGGTGGCGCCCCAGACGTACGGGTCACCGACCTGGAGGCAGGCCGTCTTGATCGCGGTCCGCGCGGCGCTGCTCACGACGCCGTCGATGGCCGGGCAGCCCTCCGGACGGATCGAGGTCACCGGCAGCATCGCGGTCAGCCGCTTGATCTCGGCGTTGATCTGCTTCTTCTTCGTCTCCAGGTCCGTCTTCTGCTTCAGCTCGGTCGTGATCAGCGCGTCCAGCTTCTGCTTCTGCCGGTTGTACTTGTCGCGCACCGCGAGCACCCCGGCGACCTGCCGGCGCTGTTCGTCAGCGAGCCGGTCGAGGATGACCAACTGCTCGGCGAGCGTGCCAGGCTTGCTGCTCACCAGCAGGGCGCCGAGGTCCTGGGACGGGCCCTGGATGTAGTAGCGGGCCGCGATGTCGCCGACCTTGTTCATCGCCAGCGCCGACTCCAGTTCGAGCGGCACCATCTTCTTCTGGAGGTCGGCCGACTTCTTCTGGTTGACCTTGAGCTGAGCGCGCACCTTGTTGTACTGCTCGATGGTGGGCTCGAGCTGCTCCCACTGCTTGTCGATCTGTGCGTCGATCTCGTCCACCGACGGCGCCGCGTGCGCCGGGGCCGTCAGCATCCCGGCGCCGACCGCGACGGCCGCGACCAGGGTGAGGAGACGGCGTACCACCCGGCGCATCCCGGCCGGTCGGACGTGCGGCTGGCTCGGGGCGTGACGATCAGGGGGCATGGTTGCCACCGGCACGGACTCCTTTGCAACCGACCGCCGGGCGCCTCGCGAGAGGGAAGGTCGAGGCAGACGACCCAGAGGCGGTCGGTGCCCCACATTAGGGAAGGCACCCCCGTGGAATCAAGGCGACCTTTGGTTCAATCACGTCTGCGCAACCGCTTGCACACCAAGGGTATTCGTTCACTTGCCAACGATCGCCGTCAATACATCATCGAGTGTCACGACACCCAGTGGCCGGCGGCCGTCGCTCACCAGCACCATGTGCCGCCGCTCGCGCCGCATCGAGAGCAACAGATCGGCCAGCGTACGGTCGGGCGGCACCACCGCCAGCGGCCGGTAGATGTCGGCCGGGACCGGCGCCCGGCGGGTGGCGCCCGCGTAGCCGAGCACGTCCTTCACGTGGACGAAGCCGAGCACCCGGCGGGTGGACCGCTGCACCACCGGGAAGCGCGACCGGCCGGTGCGGGTGGCCAGCACCTCCAGGGACGCCGGTGAGACGTCCTCGGCCACCGTGGTCACCGTCGACCAGGGTTGCAGCGCGTCGGCGGCCGTACGGCTGTGCAGGGCCAGCGCGCCGGTGATCCGGGCGTGCTCCTCGGCGTCCAGCAACCCCTCGGTACGCGCCTGCGACACCAGGCCGGCCAGCTCCTCGGCGGTGAACACGGTCTTCACGGCGTCGGTGGCCTCGACCCGCCACAGCCGCAGCACCTGCCGGGCCGACCACTTCATGGCCAGCAGCAGCGGCTTGGTGCCCACGCAGAAGGCGAGCATGGCCGGGCCGAGCCAGAGCGCGGACGGTTCCGGGCCGGCCAGGGTGATGTTCTTCGGCACCATCTCGCCGACGACGGTGTGCAGGAAGACCACCGCGCCGAGGGCGATCACGAAGGCCACCGGGTGCACCGCCGAGGCGGGCAGGCCCAGCGCCTCGAACGGCGCCTCCAGCAGGTGGGCCAGCGCCGGCTCGGCGATCGCGCCGAGCCCCAGCGAGCAGACGGTGATGCCGAGCTGCGCCCCGGCGATCATCAGCGGGATCTGGTTCATCGCCGACAGCGCCCAGCGGGCCCGCTTCGAGGTCACCGCCAGCGGTTCGAGCACCGTGCGGCGGGAGGCGATCAGGGCGAACTCGCTGCCCACGAAGAAGGCGTTGCCGAGCAGCAGCACCAGGGCGACCAGCAGCTCACTCACCGTCGTCGGGCTCCTCCGGGCGGACCACCCGGACCTGCTCGATCCGGTGCCGGTCGACCTCGATCACCGTGAACTCGTACCCGGCCTCGTCGACCGTCTCGCCGGGCACCGGGATGTGCCCGAGCCGGGCCATCAGGAAGCCGGCGAGCGTCTCGTACGGCCCCTCGGGCAGCCGGAACCCGGTCTGCTCGACCAGCTCGTCGGAGCGCAGCACGCCGTCCACCAGCACGGTGCGCTCGCCGCCCGGCACGGTCAGCTCGACCGGCCCGAGGTCGTCCACCGCGGCCGGGTCGAACTCGTCGGCGATCTCCCCGACCAGTTCCTCGACCAGGTCCTCCACGGTCACCACGCCGTCCGTCCCGCCGTACTCGTCGACCACGATGGCCAGGTCGGCGCCCGCGTCCTTGAGCGCGGCCAGCACACCGTCGAGGTCGAGGCTCTCCGGCACGTACACCGGTTCGCGGGCCACCGCGGCGACCGTGGTGGCGGCCCGGCGGGCCAGCGGCACGCCGAGCGCGTCCGGCACCCCGGCAACGCCGGTGACCAGGTCCAGCGTCTCCTCGTAGACCGGGAACCGGGTCCGGCCGGTCTGCCGGGACAGGTCCAGCAGCTCGGCGACCGTGGCGGTGGCCCGCAGCGCGATCACGTCGACCCGCGGGGTCATGGCCTCGGCGGCCCGCTTGTCACCGAAGCGGATGGTGCGGCGCAGCAGCATCGCGGTGTCCGGCGGCAGCGCCCCGGCCCGGGCCGAGATGGCCGCCAGCAGGCCCAGCTCCTCCGGGGAGCGGGCGCTCGCCAGCTCCTCCTGTGGCTCCACGCCGAGCCGCCGGACCAGCCGGTTGGCCGAGTCGTTGAGCAGCCGGATCAGCCAGCCGAAGGCGCGGGAGAAGGTCCGCATCGGCCCGGCGGTGCCGAGCGCGGTGGGCATCGGCCGGGCCAGCGCGAGGTTCTTCGGCACCAGCTCGCCGAAGAGCATCGAGATCAGGGTGGCCAGCGCCAGGGCGAGCAGCCCGGAGAACCGTTCGGCCCCGCCGACCGGGTGCAGCAGCGGGGCGAAGAGCCGGGCCAGCGCCGGCTCGGCCAGGTAGCCGGTGAGCAGCGCGGTGATGGTGATGCCGAGCTGGGCGCCGGAGAGCTGGAAGGACAGCTCGCGCAGCGCCCGGCGTACGGTGGTGGCCCGGCCGTCGCCCTCGCCGGCCCGCCGGTCGATCTCCGCCCGGTCGACGGTGACCAGGGCGAACTCGGCCGCGACGAAGAACGCGTTGCCGGCGGTCAGCAGCACGAAGCCGACCAGGGGCAACAGCGTGGTAACCAGCAGGCCGTCGATGTGCGTGATTGTTCCACGGGCCGGCAGCCGGCACGAGCCGGCGACCGGCGGGCTGGCGGCCCGGACGTAGCGTTGATCGCATGAACCGCCTGCTGCTCACCGACGAACTGGTCCTGCTCGCCCACGACGACGGCGGCGTCAACCGGCTCGGCCGTCCGCACCTGGACCACGGCCTCGCCGGGGCCGTCCTGCTGGAGCTGACCCTGGCCGGCCGGGTCGAGGTGGCCGACGGCCGGCTGGCGGTGACCGACCACGCCCCGATCGGCGTGCCGCTGCTGGACGAGGCGCTCGCCACCATCGCCGGGGACCGGCCGCGCAGGCCGAAGGACTGGATCGGCAGGCTGGCCAAGGGCCTGCCCGACCGGGTGCTCGACGGCCTCGTCCACGCCGAGGTGCTGCGCCGGGAGTCGGACCGGGTGCTGTGGGTGTTCCCGCGTACCCGCTATCCCTCGCCCACCGGCGGGGAGCCGGCGGTGGAGACGGCGGCCCGGGAGCGGATGCTGGCCGCGCTGGCCGGCGACGGCCCGGTGGACGCGCGGACGGGCGCGCTGCTCGCCCTGACCCGGGCGGTCGGCCTGGACCGCAAGCTCTTCCGCGAGCTGCCCCGGGAGCGGGTGAAGGCCCGCCTGGTCGAGATCGCCGCGGGCGACTGGGCCTCCGCGGCCACGAAGAAGGCCATCGAGGAGACACAGGCCGCGGTGCTGATCGCCACGACCGCCGCCGCCACGGCCGCCATCGCGACCACCACGGTCTCCTGACCGGCGACGGCGGCGGCACCCGGGTGGGTGCCGCCGCCGTCGTGGTCCAGCTCTTTCCGGGGTACGCCTCAGCCGGCGACCGCCTCGGTCTCCTTCTCGCCCGCCGGGGCGTCCGGCTTCACCGAGCGGAGCAGCACGCTCGCCACGTCGACGACCTCGACCTGCTCGCCGGCGCCCTTGCCGTTGACCCCGTCGTTGAGCATCGTCGAGCAGAACGGGCAGCCGACCGCGATGGTCTTCGCGCCCGTGGCCATGGCCTCCTCGACCCGGTCCACGTTGATCCGCTTGCCGATCTTCTCCTCCATCCACATCCGGGCGCCGCCGGCGCCGCAGCAGAAGGAGCGCTCGCTGTTACGCGGCATCTCGGTCAGCTCGCCCTGGATCGAGTCGCCGAGCACCTCGCGCGGGGCGGCGAAGACCCGGTTGTGCCGGCCCAGGTAGCAGGGGTCGTGGTAGGTCACGCCGCCGTCGACCGGCTGCACCGGGGTGAGCTTGCCGGCGGCCACCAGGTGGGCCAGCAGCTGCGTGTGGTGCACGACCTCGAACTCGCCGCCGAGCTGGCCGTACTCGTTGCCCAGCGTGTTGAAGCAGTGCGGGCAGGTGGCCACGATCTTCCGCTTGCTCTTCTCCCGGCCCTCGAACGCCTCGTTCAGCGTCTCGACGTTCTGCTGAGCGAGCATCTGGAAGACGAACTCGTTGCCGATCCGCCGGGCCGGGTCACCGGAGCAGGTCTCGCCCTCGCCGAGGATGGCGAAGGAGACGCCGGCCTCGTTGAGCAGCGTGGCCACCGCCCGGGTGGTCTTCTTGGCCCGGTCCTCGAACGCGCCGGCGCAGCCGACCCAGAACAGGTACTCGAAGTCGTCGACCTCGCCGACCCGCGGCACCTCGAAGCCGAGGCCCTTGGTCCAGTCCTCCCGGGTGTTCTGCGGGGCGCCCCACGGGTTGCCCTTGTTCTCCAGGTTGCGGAGCATGACGCCGGCCTCGGACGGGAAGCTCGACTCGATCAGCACCTGGTAGCGGCGCATGTCGACGATGTGGTCGACGTGCTCGATGTCCACCGGGCACTGCTCGACGCAGGCGCCGCAGGTGGTGCAGGACCAGAGCACGTCCGGGTCGATGACGCCGCCCTCCTCGGCGGTGCCGATCAGCGGCCGGTCGGCCTCGGCCATGGCCAGCACGTCGACGCCGGCCAGCTGCTCCTGCGTGGCCTTCTCCTCGCCGGTCAGGTCCTTGCCCCCGCCGGCCAGCAGGTAGGGCGCCTTGGCGTACGCGTGGTCGCGCAGGCTCAGCACGAGCAGCTTCGGCGACAGCGGCTTGGCGGTGTTCCAGGCCGGGCACTGCGACTGGCACCGGCCACACTCGGTGCAGGTGCTGAAGTCCAGCAGGCCCTTCCAGGTGAACTGCTCGACCTGGGCGACGCCGAACTGGTCCTTCTCCGGGTCGGCCTCCTCGAAGTCGAGCGGCTTGCCGTCGCTCATCATGGGCCGCAGCGCACCGAGGCCGGAGCCGGCGGCCTTCGCGGGCTCGCGCTTGAAGAAGATGTTCGGGAACGCCAGGAACCGGTGCCAGGCGACGCCCATGGTGACGTTCAGCGAGATCACGATGAGCCAGGTCATCGAGATGGCGATCTTGATGAGGGCGGCGACGCTGACGCCGGCCGTCCAGGCGGGGAGCGCGGCGCCGACCGCGTGGCTCAGCGGGGTGGCCCAGACCGGGTACTCGAAGTGGTCGGTGGCGACCTTGAAGCCGCGGATCACGAAGCCGAAGATCAGGACCAGCAGCACGACCCACTCGACGAAGTAGCCCTGCCACATGGTCGAGCCGGTGAACCGGGAGCGGCCGCCCGGCCGGGTGGGCCGGTTGCGCAGCCGGATGCCCATCAGCACCAGGATGCCGGCCAGGCCCAGGATCCCGATCCACTCGGTGGCCAGGCCGAAGATCGTCCAGTGCCCGATGATCGGCAGCCCGCCGCCGGGCGTGACCACCTCGAAGTACGCCTCGAGCACCAGCAGCGACAGCACGATGAAGCCGACCATCACGAACCAGTGCGCCGCGCCCACCACGCTCCACTTGAGCATGCGGGTGTGGCCGGCGGTCTCCACCAGCATCTTCCTCGTGCGGGCGCCCTTGTCGGCGAACCGCTCGGGCGCGGGCTGGCCGAGCCGGATGACGGCCGTCATCTTCATGACCGCGCGCACCGCAAGCCCCACCGCCACGGCGGTGATGGCGGCCGCGAGGATCGTGGTGACGATCTGGACGCTGCCCATCGAGTTGGCCTCCCGGTCTGCTGCTTGTCAGTGCAGCCTACGCGCAAGGTTACCCATCAGTAACGTGAGTCATCTCGCATCCGGCCACGCCGCCCTGCCGACACCTTATGGGCAGCGGTCGCCGGGCGCCGGTCAGGGGCGTCCCGGCGTGACCCATGCCCGGTGCGGCACGGGCGGCGGAGCCGGTGGGATCAGCGCCAGCGGGAGAGCAGGATCAGCGAGGAGACCATCGCGCCGAAGCCCACCGCGAGGTTCCAGTAGCCCCACGACGCGACCGGGTAGGCCTGCTCGGAGAGGTAGTAGACGACCAGCCAGCCGATGCCCACCACGATCAGCGCGACCGCGGTGATCGGCAGCCAGACCGGGCTAGGCTTGCGCGTCGCCGCCGTCGCCGTCGGACGCACGTCCGTCGGCGGGGTGTACACCTTCTTCTTGCGGACCTGAGACTTGGGCACGACGCTCTCCAGAGGGGGGTACGACCTCGTCCGGCCTGACAACCGGGCGCGGGGGCGACGGTCCATGGCCAATAATGTTCGACAGCTAGCGTAGTCCCGACGGACCGTCCAGGCCACGAATGGGGTCAGGCCGGTGCGCGGAGTGACCGAAAAGGGTGGGACTTTTCGGGTCGAGCACACCGGTCCGTGCCGTCACGGGCCGGAACGAGACGACGGGAAAGGGAACGCCCGGTGGAGTACACGTCCGGCGCCGCCTCCTGGCAGAAGGTCCTCCGGCGCGCGGTGGTCGGCCTGCTGCCCCGCCGGCCGCGCCAGCGCCGCCCGGGCTGGTCGATCGGCGTACCCCTGATCGCCGCCGCGGCCGGGCTCCTGTTCACCACGACCGCGACCACCGCCGGCGGCACCGCGCTGCGGGAGGACCGGCGTCCTCAGCTCACCCAGTTGATCGAGGACCGGCGCGAGCAGGTCGCGGCCAGCGAGGCGAAGGCCGCCCGGCTGCGCGCCGAGGTGGAGGAGCAGACCGGCGAACTGGCCGGCGCCGACGGCCCGATCAAGGCCCAGCGGGACCGGGCCGCCGCCACCCGGCAGGCCGCCGGATTCACGCCGCTCACCGGCAACGGCATCACCATCGAACTGAACGACGCGCCCCGGCGGGCCGACCAGACCCTGCCCAAGGGCGCGAGCAACGACGACCTGGTGGTCCACCAGGGCGACGTCCAGGCCGTCGTGAACGCCCTCTGGGCGGGCGGCGCGGAGGCCATGTCAATCATGAATGTCCGCGTGCTCAGCACCAGCGCGGTACGCTGCGTCGGTAACACTCTGCTGCTGCACGGCCGGGTGTACTCCCCTCCTTTCAAGATCGTGGCAATCGGCGACCCCGCCGCCTTCCAGCGGGAACTCGCCGCGTCCAAGGGAGTCCGGTTGTTCAGGGAAGCCGTCGACCACTACCAGCTCGGCTACTCCGAGACCATCTCCACGGTCACCGTGCCGGCGTTCGAGGACTCGACCGCGCTGCAGTCGGCGAAGGTCCCCCGGTGACACCGGACGACAACCGGGAGCGGGACGGCCGCCATCGCGACCAGAGCGACGACGCGACCGCCTTCCTCCCGAAGGTCGACCGGCCGGCACCCACGCCACCCGGCCCCCCGCTCGACCTGCCCTGGCCGGACCGGCCCGCGCCCCCGCCGACCGCCGACCACCGGCCGGCCGGCCCGCCCCCGGCGACCGCCGGCCGTCGGCCGGCCGGCCCACGCCCGCCGGCGGAGCCGCCGCCTGCCTGGCCCGGCGGTGACCGGCCGGGCGACCGGAGCCCGGCGGCCCCGGCCCGGCCCGAGGGGCGTCCGCCCGCCGCGCCACACGGGTCCACCGACGGCCCTGGCGGCCGGGTCGACCGGCACCAGCCCGGCGCGGGCGCGCCCGCTCCCGCCCCGCACGGCTACCGGCGCAGTGGTGGTGGCATCGACGGACCCGCCAGGACACCTGCCGAGCCCGGGCGCCGGTTCGACGCGCCGACCGCCGAGACACGGCCGTCCAGCCCGGCCGACGCGCCCACCGCGTTCATCCCCCCGCTCGGCGACCGGCCGGAACGCCGCCCCGCCGGCGGGGGGCTGCGTCCCGGCGCGCCGGGCGCCGGCGTACCCCAACCGACCGGCCCGGCCGACCGCGGCCCGGCGGCGAACGGCCCGGCGGCGAACGGCCCAGCGCGGCCAGCGGCCAACGGCCCGGCTCGGTCGGCGGCGAACCTCCCGGCGGACCCGGGGGCGACCGCCGTGATCCCGGCCGTGAGCCGCCCGGCGGCCCGCCCGCCGGCGCTGGACTCCACCGCGCTGATGGGTGCGGTGCCCCCGGCCCCGGAGACCGGCGACGACGATCAGGCCGGCCCCCCGGCCGAGCCGCCGCGGCCCCGCCGGGGCGAGCGGGTCGTCCAGCTGCGGCCGGAGCAGACCGGCGAGGGGTACAAGAGCGTCTACTCCGAGCTGACCCGCCCCACCGTCGGCTCCCGGCTCCGGACGATCGTGCGGGGCACCGGCGAGGTGCTGATCACCTTCGGCCTGGTGGTGCTGCTCTTCGCCGGCTACGAGATCTGGGGCAAGACGGTGATCGTCGACGCCCATCAGAACGATCTGAGCAGCCAGCTCGCCCAGGAGTGGGGAGCGGACCCGACCGTCGGCCCGACCACCGGGCCGAGCGCCAAGCCGAAGCCGCCCGCCGAGGGCAAGCCGGTCGCCGGCCTCTACATCCCGAAGCTCGACAAGCACTGGGTGGTGGTCGAGGGGGTCACCCCGGACGACATCCGGTACGCCCCGGGCCACTACCCGAAGAGCGCCATGCCGGGCCAGGTGGGCAACTTCTCCGTCGCCGGGCACCGCATCCGGGCCACCTTCTGGCGCCTCGACGAGCTGGACTCCGGCGACGCCATCGTGGTCGAGACCCAGACCGAGTGGTTCATCTACAAGGTCTACCAGCAGCGGATCGTCAAGCCCTACCAGGTCGAGGTCGTCGCGCCGGTGCCGGGCAAGCCGAACGAGGCGCCCAGAGAGAAGCTGCTCACCCTGACGACGTGCAATCCCAAGTTCGACAACTACCAGCGGCTGATCATCCACGCTCGGCTGGACCACGTCCAGGCCAAGACGGCGGGCCGTCCGGCCGAGCTGGAGGGCTGAGACGTGTACGGATGGATCTGGCGGAAGCTCCCGCTCGGGCTGCCCGGGAAGCTGATCGGCTCGGTGCTGCTGGCCGCCGCGACGGTCGCCCTGCTCTGGTTCGTGGTCTTCCCGTGGGCCGAACCCCTCCTCCCGTTCGACGACGTGCAGGTGACCCAGGATTCCGGCGTACCGGGCGACGGCGGCGGGCTCACCGAGCCGAGCGAGCGGCCCTCCGAGGAGGAGATCCCGTACAGCACCGAGTCGAACAACGCCCCGCCCCCCACCCCGAGCAGGTGACCCGATGCGCGTCCTCGTGATCGACAACTACGACTCGTTCGTCTTCAACCTCGTGCAGTATCTCGGCCAGCTCGGCGTGGACTGCGACGTGCGGCGCAACGACGAGATCGACGTGGCCGAGGTGGGCCGGGTGGGCGCGACCGGCGTGCTGCTGTCGCCTGGGCCGGGCAGCCCCGACCGCGCCGGCATCTGCCTCGACGTCATCAAGGAGTACGCGGGCAAGCTCCCCCTGTTCGGCGTCTGCCTCGGTCACCAGGCGATCGGTCAGGCGTTCGGCGCGACCGTGACCCGGGCGCCGGAGCTGCTGCACGGCAAGACCTCCGAGGTGCGGCACCAGGGCGTGGGCGTGCTCGCCGGTCTGCCCGACCCGTTCACGGCCACCCGCTACCACTCCCTCGCCGTGCTGCCCGAGACGCTGCCCGACGAGCTGGAGGTCACCGGCCGCACCGCCTCCGGCGTGGTGATGGCCATGCGGCACCGCACGCTGCCGATCGAGGGCGTTCAGTTCCATCCCGAGTCGGTGCTGACCGAGGGCGGGCACCTCATGCTGGCCAACTGGCTGGCCGTCTGCGGCCACCCGGAGGCGCTGGAGCGGGCTCCGGAGCTGGCCGCCGAGGTGGATGCCCGCCGCCGGGCCGCGTTCGCCGCCGCCTGAGGGTTCGTCTACGCCCAGCTACGCGAAGTGGCGGTGTCCGGGTCGACCGGGCACCGCCACTTCGCCTGTCTGGAGCTGTGGGGTCAGGGCTGGCTGAACCTCGTCGGCGGCGTCACGGTCGGGAACGGGAAGCCACCGCCGCCACCGCCGGTGCCGGGGGTGGTCGGCGTCGCGCCCGGCGACGGGGTGCCCGGGCTGGCGCTGTCGGTCGGCTCGGGCAGCGGCACGTCCACCTCGATGGTCACGCTCCTGCCCTTGGCCAGCTTGCTGCCGGCACGGGGGTTCTGGCTGCTCACCTTGCCCGCCTGGTCGGGCGCGACCTCGTTACCGTCGCGAACCTTGACGTCGTAGCCGGCATCCTTCAGCCGCTTGGTGGCCTGCTCCTTCGTGTAGCCCAAGACGTCGGGCACCTCGTTCACATTGCCCAGGGAGACCTTCACCTTGACCGTGGAGTTCTCGGGGACCTTGCTGCCTTCGTCGGGGTCGACCCGGAGGACGATGCCCTTCGGGGCGCTGTCGTCCACTTCGTCGACGTCGAGCTTGAGGCCCAAGCCCTCCAGTTGCGACCGGACATTCGTGAGTTGCGAGTTGACCAGGCCGGGCGGGATGGTGACCTGCTTCGGTCCCCCGCAGATCTGGACCGTGACCGCGCTGTTCTTGTCCACCTGCTGGCCGGATGCCGGGTTCTGACCGACCACGGTGCCCTTGTCGCAGGTGGCGTTCTGCACCGGCTCGCCGGCGGTGAACCGCAGACCGGCCTGGGTGAGCGCGGCCTGCGCGTCAGCCTGAGTCCGGCCCTGTAGCTGCGGCACGGAGACCTTCTCGGCGCCGGTCTGGTTGAGCCAGAGCGCGGTGGCCAGGGCGATCACCGCGAGCACGCCGAGCGCCGCGAACGTGGCGATCACCCAGGAGGAGCTCTTGCGCTTGCGTGCGTCGCCGACCCGGGCCGGGGCCTGCTGGCGGGTCTGCGGGCCCATCACCTGGGTCTGCTGGTAGCCGCCGCCGGCCGCGGCCGGCGCCATCGGCATGGTCTCCTCGGCCGGCATGACCGGGGTGGCCAGCACCGGCCGGCCGGCGGCGGCGCGGAGCAGGTCCGCCCGCATCTCGCCGGCGCTCTGGTAGCGGTTCAGCGGGTTCTTCGAGAGCGCCTTGAGGACGATGGCGTCCACGGCCGGGTTGACGTCCGGGTTGATGGTGCTCGGTGTGGGCGGCGTCTCCCGTACGTGCTGGTAGGCGACGCTGACCGGGCTGTCCCCGACGAACGGCGGGTGCCCGCAGAGCAGCTCGAACAGCACGCAGCCGGCCGCGTAGACGTCGGAGCGGGCGTCGACCGCCTCGCCGCGTGCCTGCTCCGGGGAGAGGTACTGCGCCGTGCCGATGACCGCGCTGGTCTGCGTCATCGTGGTGGCGCCGCTGGCCAGCGCCCGGGCGATGCCGAAGTCCATCACCTTGACCTGGCCGGTCTGGGTGAGCATCACGTTGCCGGGCTTGATGTCCCGGTGGATGATTCCGTGCCGGTGGCTGAACTCCAGCGCGGCGCACATGTCGGCGCAGATCTCCAGCGCCCGGCGCGGCTGGAGCCGGCCCTCGGCGCCGAGCACCTCCTTGAGGGTCCGCCCGTTGACGAACTCCATGACGATGAACGGCAGCGTCTCGCCGGTCGGTGCCGTCTCCTCGCCGGTGTCGTACACGGCGACGATGGCCGGGTGGTTCAGCGAGGCGGCGTTCTGCGCCTCCCGGCGGAACCGCATCTGGAAGGTCGCGTCCCGGGCCAGGTCGGCGCGGAGCATCTTGATCGCGACATCCCGACCGAGCCGGAGATCGCGACCGCGGTGCACCTCCGCCATGCCGCCGTAGCCGAGCAGCTCGCCGACCTGGTACCTGCCACCGAGCAGGCGGGCCTGCGCTGTCATCGCGTCTCTCGTCCTTCGCTCGTCGTCGTCTCGCCGCCAGCCGGCTGGAGCCGTACCCCACGACGGTACGACGTGGGAAGCGGATAGTCGCCCCCGTGGGCCCGCACCGCGCCGGAGGTCACGCCCACCGGAACGAGCGCGCCGGGGTCACCGGCCGCCGCGTTCTTCCGGTAGTAGTACGAAATCACGCCCGAGCAGAGCACGACCAGCACGGCCACCACGATGGCGGCGACCCAGCGACCCGCGGTGGAGCGGCGCGGAGCCGGCGGCGGAGCGGCGGGCGGGCGGGCGTACCCGAGCGGGTTGTGCTGCCGGGGCGGCGGAACAGCCGCCGCGCCGCGCGGTGCCACCGGCGGGCGCGGCTGCGGGGCCGGCGGTGCCACGGTGGCCGGGCGCGGCGCCATCGGCGGGCGGGCGGCCACCACGGGCGGGCGGGGCTGCGGCCGCGTGGCCGTGGGAACCTGCGCGCGGGCGGCCGGCGCGGCCGGCGAGGCGGGTACGCCGGAGATCGGGTGGCCACCCCGCGCCTGCTGCGACAGGGCCAGCTTGGCCTGCCGGGCGACGCTCGCCAGGCCGGCGGCGCTGGGCCAGCGGGCCGCCGGGTCCTTCGCCAGGGCCCGCTCGACGATGGCCCGGACCTGCGGCGGGATGTCGGCGGGTAGCGGCCGGGGCGTCTCGCGCACGTGCTTCATGGCGATCTCGAGCGGGTTGTCCCCCTCGAAGGGCCGCCGGCCGGCCAGGCACTGGTACGCGACCACGCCGAGCGCGTAGACGTCGGAGGCGGGGGTGGCGACGGCGCCGGTGGCCTGCTCGGGCGAGATGTAGGAGGCGGTGCCGAGCACCGAGCCGGCGGCGGTGAGCTGGCCGACCAGGTCGGAGCGGGCGATGCCGAAGTCGGTGAGCACCAGCGTGCCGTTCGGCCGGACCAGCAGGTTGCCCGGCTTCACGTCGCGGTGCACGATGCCCTTCTCGTGCGCGGCGTGCAGCGCGTCGGCGGCCTGGGCCAGCAGGGCCATGGTGCGGGCCGGGGTGAGCCGGCCGACCCGGCTCAGCGTCGAGGAGAGCGCGTCGCCCTCCACGTACTCCATGACCAGGAAGGCGATGTGCTGGTCGCTGCCGAAGTCGTAGACGTCGACCACGCCGGGGTGGTTGATGGTGGCCATGGTGCGCGCCTCGCCGCGGAACCGCTCGGCGAAGCCCGGCTCGTCGAGCAGGGCCGGGAGCAGGCTCTTGACCGCGACGGTGCGGCCCAGCACCTGGTCGGTGCCGCGCCAGACGTCACCCATGCCACCGCTGGCGATCCGCTCGTCGAGGCGGTAGCGGTTGCCGAGCTGTACTCCCGGGCTGAGCATCTCAGCGGCCTTCCGCGATGGCCGCCGCCATGATCCGGCCGGCGATCCGGGCCGCCTCGGCGCTGCCGCCGCTGCCCGCCTGCTCCAGCTCCACGCACACGGCCGAGACCGGGGTGCCGTTCTTGTCCAGCGCGAAGCCGATGAACCAGCCGTGGTCCGGCGTGTTCGGGCCGGACTGGGCGGTGCCGGTCTTGCCGCCGACGGTGTAGCCGTCGATGGCGGCCTTCCGGCCGGTGCCCTCCTTGACGACGTTGACCATCATGTCGCGCAGGTCGCCGGCGACCTGGCCGCTGACCGGCTGGCGCAGCTCGCGCGGCTTGGCGGCGTCGTAGACGGTGGTGCGGTCCGGGCCGAGCAGCTGCTTGACCAGGTACGGCCGCATCTGGCTGCCGCCGTTGGCGACGGTGGCGGCGATCAGCGCGCCCTGGAGTGGGGTCATCCGCACGTCGCGCTGGCCGATGGAGGACTGGGCCAGGGCGGCCGGGTCGGTGCCGCCACCGGGCGCGGTCATCTCGCCGGTGTGGCTGGCCGCCACCGGCAGGCCGCCCTTCTCGCCGGTCTCGCCGACGGCGAGGTCGTCCTGCTCGAAGCCGAACGCGCGGGCCTTCTCCTTGATCTTGTCGGCGCCGAGCCGGACGCCGAGCTGGGCGAAGCCGGTGTTGCAGGACTGGGTCACCGCCGTGCGCAGGGTGACCTGGGCCTGCGGGCAGATCGACGGGGCGGCGTTGCGGATCGGCTGGCCCGAGGTGGGCGGCGTGTAGCTCGACCCGGCCGGGATCTCGGTCTGCTGGGTGACGCCGTTCTCCAGTGCCGCCGCGGCCACCACGATCTTGAAGGTGGAGCCGGGCGGCAGGGTCTCGGCGAGCGCCCGGTTCGCCAGGGGCCGGTCCTTGTCCTTGTCGAGCTTGTTGTGTTCCCTCGTGGCCTCGCTGGTGTCGTGGCTGGCCAGCGGGTTCGGGTCGAAGCTCGGCATGGAGACCAGCGCCTGCACCGCCCCCGTCCGCGGGTCGATGGCGATGGCCGCCCCCCGGGTCGCACCGACCTGGTTGTCGTTGAGCTGCTTGTACGCCGTCTCCTGGGCCCGCTTGGACAGCGTCAGCAGCACGTTGCCGCCACCGGTCTGGTCGCCGGTGAACATGTCCTTGATCCGGTTGGCGATGAGCTGGTCGCTGGTGCCGGCCAGGAAGTCGTTCTCCAGCCGTTCGATGCCGGTGTCGCCCAGGTTGACCGGCTTGTAGCCGAGCACGTGCGCGTACATGGCCCCGCCCGGATAGCTGCGCTGGAACTTCAGCTTCCCGCTGGTCTCCTTGCTGAGCGCGACGGCGGTGCCGCCGACCTCGATGTTGCCGCGCTTGCGCTCGTACTCCGCGACCTGGACCCGGCCGTTGTAGTCGCTGTTGCGGTACTCGTCGGCCTTGTAGGCCTGGATCCAGTTCAGGTTGGCGAAGAGCAGCCCGAACAGGATCATGACGACGACGCCGACGCGGCGCAGGGGTGCGTTCACGGCCGGATCACCTCCGTGGGGGCACCGTGCAGCTGCTCCGGCGGGCCACCGGCCGGCCGGGCCGCCGGGCCGCCTCCGGTCACCGGGCGGCGGGCGCCGTCGGAGACCCGGAGCAGCACCGCGATCAGCAGCCAGTTCGCCATCAGCGACGAGCCGCCGGCGGAGAGGAACGGGGTGGTCTGGCCGGTCAGCGGGATGAGCTTGCTGATCCCGCCGACGATGACGAAGACCTGGAGACCCAGGGTGAAGGCCAGCCCGCCGGCGAGCAGCTTGCCGAACGAGTCCCGGACCGCCAGCGCGGCGCGCAGGCCCCGCTCGACGATCAGCAGGTAGACCACCAGCAGCGCGGAGAGGCCGAAGAGGCCGATCTCCTCGCCGATGCCGGCGAAGATGAAGTCGGTCTGCACCTCGGGCAGCAGGGTGGGCTGGCCGCCGCCCGGGCCGGCCCCGAACAGGCCGCCGGTGCCGAGGGTGAGCAGGCCCTGGACGAGCTGGTAGCCCCGGTCGTACGGCTCGGCGAAGGGGTCCAGCCAGATCTGCGCCCGGTCGTAGAAGTTGGCGAACGGGCCGCCCACCGTACTGCCCAGCACGTATGCCAGGTAGGCGCCGCCGAAGAACAGGATCAGACCGATGAGCAGCCAGCTCACGCGTTCGGTGGCGATGTAGAGCGTCACCACGAACATGCCGAAGTAGAGCAGCGACGTGCCCAGGTCCTTCTCGAAGACCAGCACCAGGAGGCTGATCAGCCAGACCACGAGGACCGGGCCGAGGTCCCGCCCGCGCGGGAAGTCGACGCCGAGCACCCGGCGGCTCGCCAGCGAGAGCACCTCCCGCTTGCGGACCAGGTAGTAGGCGAAGAAGGCGAGCAGGGCCAGCTTGGCGAACTCACCCGGCTGGATGGAGAACCCGCCGAGGCGGATCCACAGCTTCGCGCCGTTGATCTCGGAGAACCGCCCCGGCAGCACCGCCGGGATCATGACCAGCACGATGCCGGCCAGCCCCAGGGTGTACGCGTAGCGCGACAGCGAGCGGTGGTCCCGCATGATCGCGAGCAGCGCGGCGGCCAGGATCACCGCACCGAGCGTCCAGGCGAGCTGCCGCCCGCCGGTGCCGGCGAAGATGGCCAGGGTCTCCCGCTGTTCGGGGGCGGCCTTGGCCAGGTCGTAGCGGCGCAGGAAGCCCACGCCGATGCCGTTGAGCAGGGCGACCGCCGGCAGCAGCGCCGGGTCGGCGAACGGCGCCAGCCAGCGGATCACCAGGTGCAGGCCCAGGAAGACCAGCCCCAGCGCGGCGGCCGGGATCCAGAAGTCCGGGGTGACGGTGTCCAGCACGTTCGCCTCGACCGTCGCCGCGTACGCCGCCACCAGGACCATGGCGAGCAGGAGCAGGGACAGCTCGGCGTTACGCCGGGACCGGGCCAGGCGCACGCCGGGCTGCTCGCCCGTCGAGGCGGGCGAGGCGGCCGGTACGGCGGCTGCGGTCACGGGTGTGTCCTCGGGGTCGAGCCGGCGCTCACTCGGGCGACCGGCAGCCGGTCGGGTCGACCGGCGGCACCGTGTCGGAGGGGACGGCGTCGGGCGTGGTGGTCGGCGTCGGCGTCGGCACCGCGGTGGCCGTGGCCGTCGCCGTGGCCGTGGCCGGCGGGACGGCGCTGCCGCTGACCGCCGGGGCCAGCGAGCCGCCGGTCACCGACGGGCTCGGGGTCGGGGTCGCCGAACCGGCCGCCGGGGTGGGCGGGCAGAGCGGCTTCAGGTTCGGGTTGGCCGGGTCGTCGCTGGTCAGCTCGGCCAGCCGGCGCTCGGCGTCCGGCTCGCTCCGCGCCTGGATGCCCTGCTTGACCTGCTCCTGGGCGGCCAGGGTGAGGTCGTCGAGCTTGGCGTCGCTGGTGGCGTGCACGTTGGACAGGTCGAGGCCGGCGACCTGGCCCGGAACCCCGCGGAACACGGCGAGCTGCCCGTCGTCGGTCGCGCCGACGTAGTACTGCCGCTGGGTGTAGCTCCACCCGCCGAAGACGCCGCCGCCCACGATGACCAGCAGCGCGAGCAGCATGGCCGCGGTGCGCAGCGGGTGCCGCCGGCGCCGCTCGGGCTCGTCGTCGCGGTTGTCCGCCGGTTCCTCCGGCGCGGGCGCGCGGGGAGCCGACAGCGCCGAGGCGCGGGCCGCCGGGGTGGAGACGTCGGCCGAGGTGGCCATCCCGCGGTCCCGGGCGGCGGCACCGCCGACGATCGGGGACGCCTCGACGATGTCCTGGTCGGTGGCGTCCGCGATGATCACCGTGATGTTGTCCGGGCCGCCGCCGCGCAGGGCGAGCTGCACCAGGCGCTCCACGCACTGCTGCGGGTCGGTGTATTCGCGCATCGTGTCGGCGATGGTGTCCGCGCTGACGACCCCGGAGAGGCCGTCCGAGCAGATCAGGTAGCGGTCGCCGGGGAGCACCTGTCGGACGCTGTATTCCGGGTCGATGTCCCGGCCGTCGAGCGCGCGGGTGAGCAGCGAGCGCTGGGGGTGGCTGCTCGCCTCCTCCGCGCTGATGCGGCCCTCGTCGACGAGCATCTGGACGTAGGTGTCGTCCTTGGTGATCTGGGCGAACTCACCGTTGCGCAGGAGATAGGCCCGCGAGTCACCGATGTGGACCATGCCGAGCTTGCTGCCCGAGAAGAGGGTCGCCGTGAGCGTGGTGCCCATCCCCTCCAGCTGCGGGTTGGCGTCCACGGTGTCGCGGAGCTGCTGGTTGGCGGTGCCCACGGCGGAACGCAACGCGTCGACGAGGGCGTCACCGGGGACGTCCTCGTCGAGCGGCGCCATGGCACCGATGACGATGTTGCTGGCGACGTCACCGGCGGCCATGCCGCCCATGCCGTCGGCAACGGCGAGGAGCCGCGGCCCGGCGTAGACGGAATCCTGGTTACCGTCTCGGATCAGACCGCGGTCGCTGTGGGCCGCATAGCGCAGGGTCAGAGTCATGGCCGTAATTCGAGGGAAGTGCGGCCGATCCGGATCGGCACGCCGAGGGGGACGGGGGTTGGTCCGGTGACCTTAGCGCGATCCAGGTAGGTGCCGTTAGTCGATCCGAGGTCCTCGACGAACCACTGACCCTCGCGCGGCACGAGCCGGGCGTGCCGCGCCGAGGCGTAGTCGTCGGTGATCACCAGGGTCGAGTCCTCGGCGCGACCGATGGTGATCTGAGCCTCGCCCAGGGTGATCCGGGTGCCGGCCAGTTGGCCGGCGGTGACCACCAGCTGGTGCGCCGCTCTGCCCCGCTTCACCTTCGCCGGCTTCGCCGCCTGCCCGGTCGAGGCACCGACCGCACGCGGCGCGGCCACCAGGCGACCCGACCGGGCCCCCGCGAAGAGGTCCCGGCGGATCACGCCGACCACCGTGAACACGAAGATCCACAGCAGGATGAGGAACCCGAACCGCGCGACGGTGATGACGAGTTCCGGCAAGGCGGGTCAGCCGTCCACGCGGAAGGTCAGGGTGGTCGTGCCGAGCTGGATCATGTCGCCCGGGTTGAGGGCGACCGCGGAGACGCGCTGGCCGTTGACCATCGTGCCGTTGGTGGAGCCGAGGTCGGTCAGCACGACCTGGCCGCCGTCGAAGTCCAGCCGGGCGTGGCGGCGGGAGATGCCGACGTCGGGCAGGCGCAGGTTGGCCTGGTCGCCGCGGCCGATCACCGTCGAGCCCATCTGGAGCGGGTAGGTGCGGCCGTCGCCGGAGACCAGGCGGACGTTGCGGCCGCCGCCGTGCCCCGGCGGCGGGCCGTAGCCGCCGCCCTGGTCGTACGCGGGGTAGGCCGGGCCGGCGTCGTAGCCACCGGGCGCGGAGACCGGGGCGACGTCGCCGCCGGTGTAGACCTCCGCGGTGACCCGGAACATGCCGGTGTCCAGCCCCTCACCGCGCTCGACCTCGACGATCACGTCGCCGTAGACCGTCCACGCCTGCTCGCCGATGAACTCCGCCTGCGACTGGGCCAGTTCCTGGGCCAGCGCGGCGGCGTACGGCGCCAGCCGACTGTGGTCGTACGGCGAGAGATCGATCACGTAGCGGTTGGGCACCAACGTGCGCCCACCGGCCAGGATCGCCTTGTGCGCCTCGGCCTCCCGCTGCATGGCGTTGAGGATCTCCACAGGGTGGACCACCCCTTTGAAGACCTTGGCGAAGGCCCCCTCGACCAGGCCTTCCAGACGCTTCTCGAAGCGTTGCAGCACGCTCACCGGCTCCTCCTCGGGTTCCGAGGCCATGATGGTATCCGGACACCGCCTCCGCAGCTCACACGCCGCTCGGCCGGGGGCCGGCGGCCCGTTCGTGACCAGCCCCGCGGACGTGCTAAAGTTTCGTCCGCCACGAACGGTGATCGCTCGTGGCGATGACCGGGATCAGCGTAATATGTCCGGGCACCCGCCGCAGACGGCGGGAGCGGGATGAGATACGGTGTTGCAGGTCAAGCCACGGGGAAGTGGCGGAATGGCAGACGCGCACGGTTCAGGTCCGTGTGCCCGAAAGGGCGTGGGGGTTCAACTCCCCCCTTCCCCACCATCACGAGGGCTCCGCATTGCGCGGGGCCCTCGCGCCGTATCGGGGCGTGCCGGACGTCACGCTATGCTCCGATGGTTTCCCTGCCCCCGATGGACCAGGAGTGGCGTGTGAGTGTCGCGTTGGTGACCGGCTCGGGCGGTCTGATCGGCTCCGAGGCGGCCCGGCACTTCGCCGGCCTCGGTCTCGACGTGGTCGGCATCGACAACGACATGCGGCGGTACTTCTTCGGCGAGGACGGTTCGACCGCCTGGAGCCTCGACCGCCTCGCCGCCGAGCTGGGCCGCGCCTACACCCACCACGCCGTCGACATCCGCGACCGGGACGGGCTGGAGCAGGTCTTCAAGAAGTACGGGTCGGACATCGCCGTGGTGATCCACAGCGCCGCCCAGCCGAGCCACGACTGGGCCGCCAAGGAGCCGTACACCGACTTCGACGTCAACGCGGGCGGCACCCTCAACGTGCTGGAGAACACCCGGCGGCACGCCATCGACGCGCCGTTCATCCACTGCTCGACCAACAAGGTGTACGGCGACCGCCCGAACACGTTGCCGCTGGTCGAGCTGGAGACGCGCTACGAGCTGCCCGAGGACCACCCCTGGTACGACGGCATCACCGAGGACATGTCGATCGACGAGTCGCTGCACTCGATCTTCGGCGCCTCCAAGGTCGCCTCGGACGTGATGGTTCAGGAATACGGCCGGTACTTCGACATGAAGACCGCCTGCTTCCGGGGCGGCACGCTGACCGGCCCGGCACACTCCGCCGCCGAGCTGCACGGCTTCCTGGCCTACCTGATGCGCTGCGTCATGGAGGGCCGCACGTACAACCTCTTCGGCTACAAGGGGAAGATGGTCCGGGACGCGATCCACTCGCGGGACGTGCTCACCGCGTTCGAGGCGTTCTTCCGCGAGCCGCGCTCGGCGCAGGTCTACAACCTCGGCGGGGGCCGGCACTCGAACACCTCGCACATCGAGGCGTTCCGGATCGCCGAGGACATCACCGGCCGGGTGGCGAAGATCAACTACGTCGAGCAGGCCCGCACCGGCGACCACCAGTGGTACGTCAGCAGCATGGCCCGGTTCGAGGAGCACTACCCGAACTGGAAGATCACCTACGACGTGCCGATGATCCTCCGCGAGATCTACGAGGCGAACGTCGACAAGTGGGTGCCAAAGGCATGATCACCGGCACCAAGCGGAACGTGCTCGGCGTACTCGTCGACGCCACCGACTACGCCCGGGCGACCGAGGCCGTGGTGGCGGCGGCGCACGACCGCCGTCCGCTGGCCCTCACCGCGCTGGCGGTGCACGGGGTGATGACCGGGGTGCTCGACCGGGCGCACAACGCCCGGCTCAACTCCTTCGACGTGGTCACCCCCGACGGGCAGCCGGTGCGCTGGGCGCTCAACCTGCTGCACGGCACCGGCCTCACCGACCGGGTCTACGGGCCGGAGCTCACCCTCCGGGTGCTCGCCCGCTTCGCCGACGAGGGGCTGCCCGTCTACCTCTACGGCTCCACCGAGGAGACCCTGTCCCGCCTGGTCCCGGCCCTGGAGCGGAAGTTCCCGGCGCTGAAGATCGCCGGCGTCGAGCCGTCCAAGTTCCGGTCGCTCCAGCCGGGCGAGGACACCGAGATCGCCGACCGGATCCGGGCCAGCGGGGCCCGGCTCGTTCTGGTCGGGCTGGGCTGCCCCCGGCAGGAGATCTTCACGTACGCCATGCGGCCGCTGCTGGACATGCCGCTGATGGCCGTCGGCGCGGCGTTCGACTACCACGCGGGCCTGCTGCGCAACCCGCCGCCGTGGATGCAGCGCGCCGGCCTGGAGTGGTTCTGGCGGCTCGGCCTGGAGCCGAAGCGGCTCTGGCGCCGCTACCTCATCCTCAACCCGGCCTATCTGGCCCGGCTCGCCGCGCAGAAGACCGGCCTGTGGAAGGCCACCCCGCCGCCCCCGGCCACGGAACGCCTCGCCACCTTCGACGTCTGAGCCCGCGACGACGTCCGGCGGCCACCCCGAGGGGGACCGCCGGACGCCGGTGGGAGAGGTTGGCTCAGGAGACGTTCAGCGCGGTGTCGTCGAGGACGAACGAGGTCTGCAGGGAGATGTCCTCGGTGCCGGTGAACTTCAGGGTGACGGTCTGGCCGGCGTAGGAGGCCAGGG
>NZ_JBEXLM010000049.1:0-30825 GCF_040609975.1 Micromonospora sp. NPDC004551
GTGGGGCGCCGGGGGGTGGGGGGTTCGGTTGGGGGCGCCGGGGGGTGGGGGGGGGGGGGCCCCCCGCCCCCCCCCGCCCCCCCCCGCGGCGGGGGCCGCCCCGACGCCGATGTAGGCGAGGTAGGCGTGCGGGAGACGGGGGTGGCGGGCCTCGAACATCGCGTCGAGCAGCAGGAACTTCGGCGCGTACTGGTCGGTGGCTTCCTCCAGCCCAAATAGATGGTCGGGGTGCAGTGGGGGTGTTTCGTCGCGCCGGTATCAGATCGCTACCCCGGACAGGTCGTGGGTGGTGTCGACCCTGCCGTGGCGCAGGCCGAGGGCGAGCATGAACCGGAAGTAGCCGGTGAACACCTGCAGCCGGTCGGCGGGTTCCGGGACCGCCCACTCAGCGACCGTTCCGGTCGAGAACGCCTGCGCGAGCATGGGTAGCAGCGCTGGTACGTCGTCGGCGGTGGCCGGCTGGACGGTGAGATCGGTGCGGGTCGTGACCATCGTGGGGCTCCTCAGGCGGGCTGGCGGACGGGGTCGGAAGCGCGTAGGGGTGCTGTCGCGCTGTCGGCGCCGAGGCCGATGGTCTGGTAGACGTCGGGGCGGGCGGCGCGCAGTGTGGGCGCCTACGCCAGTCCGATCGCCGCGGCGACGACGTAGCTTGCGGGGAGCATCCATCGCAGCGGGGAGGTCGGGTCGACGCCGAGTAGGGCGTCGAATTGCTCGATGGTGACGACGAGGATCGCGCCGAGGGCCAGGGCGGACAGGAACGGTGCGACGGTGGTGCGCCACATGCCGTCGCGGTGGGCGATTCGGGTGAAGTAGCTGAGCACGGCGACGGAGGTGGCGAAGCCAGCCCAGGTACCTCTGGATTATCATCATCAAGGTCTTGCCGATCACCGTCGGTGAGATCATCGCGGACTTCCTCAACTCGCGCCTGGGCCTGGGTGTGGCCGCCACCTGGGCGGTCATGGCCCTCACGCCGGCCGTTGCGCTCGTCGCGCGGCTTTGGGCCCGCCGGTACGTCCCCGTGGGCGTACTGGCCGGCGGTCGTCTTGATCAGCATCCTGTCGGGCGAATCCCGGCGCCGCCGCGGTGACACGGCGCTCCTTTGGCACGGCTCCTGCCGCTGGCCCACCTGTCTGCGCAATGATCGGGGGCGACACGCTTGTGACGCAGGGCGCGGGAGTCGACATGCGGGAGGGGGCGGGCGGGGTGCGAATGCTGGTTGTCGAGGACGAGACCGCCCTGGCGCAGGTGCTGCGCGCCGGCCTGACGGACGAGGGTTTCGCCGTGGATGTGCAGCACACGGGGACCGACGGGCTGTGGGCGGCCACCGAGAATCCGTATGACGTGATCGTGCTGGACATCATGCTGCCCGGCCTCAGCGGTTACGAGGTGTGCCGGCGGCTGCGGTCGCGGGGCGTGTGGACGCCGGTGTTGATGTTGACCGCGAAGGACGGCGAGTACGACCAGGCGGATGCTTTCGACCTCGGGGCGGACGACTATCTGGTCAAGCCGTTCTCGTTCGTGGTGCTGGTGGCTCGGCTGCGGGCTCTGGTGCGCCGGGGCGCGCCCGCCCGGCCGGTCGTGCTGACCGCCGGGGACCTGACGGTGGATCCGGCCCGTCGGCAGGTCAGTCGGGCCGGCCGGGCTGTTCGGGTCACCGCGCGGGAGTTCGCGCTGCTGGAGTTCCTGATGCGTCACCGCGGTGACGTGGTCTCCAAACGGCAGATCATCGACAACGTCTGGGACGCCCACTTCGACGGCGACCCGAACATCGTCGAGGTGTACGTCGGCTACCTCCGCCGCAAGATCGACCAGCCGTTCGGCCGCCAGGCGATCCAGACCGAGCGGGGCATGGGCTACCGCCTGGCAGCCGACGGCGGCTGAGCATGGTCGTTCAACTGTCCTCGCCGAGCGAAAGCTGCCGCCCTAAGGTCTGCTCACCGGCTGCCGCTGCCCGTGGTTCCCGTTCTGGGCTGCTTCGGCAGCCGTCGTCACGAATCGTTCAAAGCGTCGCATGCGCGTGATTCGGTGGATGCGCCTGCATCTGGGGGTACGGCTGCGTTCGGCGCTGGCTGCCGCCATTGTCGTGGCGACGGCCTTCGCCGTCGGTGCGGCGGCGTTTGTCTACCTCGCCCGCGCGGATCTCGCCGGCAACGTGGACGCCGCCGCGAGGCAACGTGCGGCCGAGGTGGTCGCGGCGGTGGCCGCCGACGATAAGGACGCGCTCGCCCAGACGCTGAAGCCCAGCCCGGGAGAACAGACGTTGGTGCTGGTCCTCGACCCGTCCGGACGGGTCGCGGCGGCCTCGGCCGCGCTCGGCGAGGCCGCGCCGATGTCCCCGCTGCGGCCCCGGCCCGGTCAGCTGCTGCGCGAGCAGCGGCTGCTGCTGTTCGCCGACGAGGACCCCTACCGGATCGCCGCCGAAGGGGTGGCTACCGGCTCCGGCACCCGCACGGTGCTGGTCGCGCAGTCGCTGCGGCCGGTCAACGAGAGCACCGAGGCGGTCGCGGCGATCCTGGCCGCCGGGCTGGCGCCCATGCTGCTGGTGGTCGGCGCGGCGGTGTTCTGGTTCGTCGGACGTTCCCTGCGCCCGGTCGAGGCGATCCGCCGCCGGGTCGCCGGCATCACCGCCCGCGACCTGCACGCCCGCGTGCCCGTGCCGGCCGCCCGAGATGAGGTCGCGGCCCTCGCCGAGACGATGAACCGGATGCTCGAGCGCCTGGAGACCGCCGCGGCGAGTCAACGCCGGTTCGTCGCCGACGCCAGCCACGAACTGCGCAGCCCCCTGGCCACCCTGCGCGCCGGCCTCGACCGCCTGGCCCTGGCACCCTCGCCCGACGGCCACCACGACCTGGTCGAGCTGCTGCGCCGCGAGACCAGCCGGCTCGGTGGCCTCGTCGCGGACCTTCTGCTGCTCGCGCGCATCGACGAGCGGGGAGCCACCCGCCGACGCGACGACGTCGACCTCGACGACCTGGCCTACATCGAGCGGGACCGGCTCGCCGCGCACCGCCCCGACCTGACCGTCCGGGCCGACCTCACCCCCGTACGGGTGGCCGGGGACGCCCACGACCTCGGCCGCGCGTTGCGGAACCTGGCCGACAACGCCGCCCGTCACGCCCGCACCCAGGTGGTCCTGCGCGTGTCGGTGTCCGACGGGTGGGGGTGCGTCGAGGTCACCGACGACGGACCCGGTGTCCCCGATGCCGACCGTGAGCGCATCTTCGACCGGTTCGTCCGTCTCGACGACAGCCGCACCCGCCCGGAAGGCGGCAGCGGCCTGGGCCTCGCCATCACCCGCGAGGTCGTCACGGCCCACGGCGGACACGTGCAGGTGCTGCCCGGCCCAGGTATGACCGTCCGAATCCTTCTGCCCCACGACAGCGACGCCGAACACGGCTGACCCCCGGCCCCGGCCGTTTCAGGCTCCTCTCAGGTGACGGGCAGCAAGCTTGGACGCCAAGCGGCCCGCAGGGGGCGGAGTCCAGCATTCCCGGGGAGACATGAACTATCACGTGTTCCAGGTCGTCAACGGTGCCGCCGGCCGCAGTGACCTCGTCGACGATTTCTTCGAATGGTCGGCGGTGTGGCTGATCTACGTCCTCGCCGCCACCGCGGCCATACCTGTCCTGGCTCACCTGCGGCGCGGGTGGGCCGGCCTGTTGCGCGTCGTGGCGTCCCTCGGGCTGGCGTTCGCCGTCGGGCAGGCCGTTGCCGCGCTCAGCACCGAGGTACGGCCCTTCCAGACGCACCCCGTGCACCAGTTGATCCCGCACGCCGCCGGAGCATCGCTGCCCAGCGACCACGCCACCGCGGCGTTCGCGGTGGCCTTCGCCGTCGGGGCGTTTCTGTCCCGTCGATGGGGGGTAGCGCTGAGCCTGATCGCCACCATCATCGGCTTCGCCCGAGTCTGGACCGGCGTGCACTACCCCGGGGACATCCTCGTCGGCGCCCTCATCGCCGCCGCGGCAGTCGCCACCATCGACATCGCGGGCCGCGTCTACAACCGTCGGACCGGTCGCCACCGCCCCGACCCCACCGCCTGAGAATCGCCCCCGTCCCCTCGTCCCGGAGGTCATTGCCATGTCCACGCCTCAGGCGCTACTCGCCGTGGGCCCCAGCTTCATCGACCCGGAATGGCTGATCTCCACCTTCGGGCTGATCGGGATCCTCGCGATCGTCTTCGCCGAGTCCGGGCTGCTCATCGGGTTCTTCCTACCCGGCGACTCGCTGCTGTTCACCGCCGGACTCCTCGTCGCCGACGGCCGCTACCTGCACCAACCGCTATGGCTCGTCTGCCTGCTCGTCGCAGTCGCCGCCATCATCGGCGACCAGGTCGGCTACCTGTTCGGCAAGCGCGTCGGCCCAAGCCTGTTCCGTCGCCCCAACTCCCGCCTGTTCAAGCAGGAAAACGTGCACCGGGCCAACGCCTTCTTCGCCCGCTACGGCGCCCGCTCTATCGTGCTGGCCCGCTTCGTGCCGATCGTGCGGACCTTCACCCCCATCATCGCCGGAGTTAGCCGCATGCACTACCGCACCTTCCTCACCTACAACATCCTCGGCGGCGTCCTGTGGGGAACCGGCGTTACCGTGCTCGGCTACTTCCTCGGGCAAATCAGCTTCGTCAAATCGAACATCGAGCTCATCCTCATCGCCATCGTGCTCATCTCCGTCCTGCCCATCGGCATCCAACTCCTGCGCTCCCGCCGCCGCTCCGCGACCAACGCCGCCGACGCGACGGCGTCCAGAGGCGCATCCAGCACCAACTGAACGCGAGCCGTCAGCGGGCGGGCAACACTGCCGAGATCGCCGATGGGCACGTCGCGCTCGCGATGGCCGGCTAGGTTCTGACCGGTCATGACCCCGAGCCCCGCGGGAGGGCGCCCCGGGCTCCCGACAACGATCGAGACCCTGGTCATTGATGGGGCTCTGTTTGGCTGACCATCCTCACTTCCATGCCCGCAAATACGTAGACGATCGCGTAGTCGCATGGTTACGTCGAGCAGTTCTATTGGTGGACGCTGGCAGGGTCGTGGTGCCAAGCGACGCGCTGGCGTCAGAATCGTGAGGGGACACGATTGTGATCAAGAAGGCAGTCCGAGCCACGGCAGTGCTCAGCGCCGGCCTTGCCGCAACGGTGGTTGTCGCCGCGCCTTCACAGGCCGCTTCGCCGTCGCCGAGTGGGGCGTCGCCGCCCGCGGGTGCGGCGGTCTCGTAGGAGGACGCTGTTCCTGGCCTGGCGCCAGCAGGGTGACGAACGCGGTGTATCTGGATCGTCAGGGTCGCCGCATCCCGGCGCCGGGCTCGACAGAGTCGCAGCAGGCGACCCTGCTGGGGTGCACCCCGCAGAGTGGTCGGGACAACCCGCACTACTCGTCCGGCGACGTGTCGGGCCACGGATGGTGGAAGAAGGGCAACTGCACCGCGGACACGGCACATGTCTTCAACTGCCTCTACGAGTTCTACACCGACGGCACCTGGCGGCAGAAGGCACAACGACGAGGCAACTGCGGCCCTACACCGGCAGCGGCGACCGGACCGTCGCACGCGCGACGCGCAACTCGACCACCCAGACGATCTCCTTGCGAAACCACGTCGACGTCGACGTCCAGATCGACACCTCCGAGCAGCCGTACAATCAGGCCAACATCAACTGCGTGGTCAACTGAGCCTCGCCCGCACCGGGCCAGGCCGGTCACGCGAGCGTCATAGACATCGGTGATCCGGATGGCTGACCGATGAGATGCAGACACGGTGGGGTAGCGACGATGAAACTTAGCTACTGCTCGGACACGAGCGCCGCTGACTGGCTCGTCGAATCGGACACCCCCGCCGAGCAGTTGATCACTTTCGGGCCCTCGGGGTTCGAAGCGTTCGCGCGGCTGCGCTTCATCCCCGATCCTCCTGGCCCAGGCCAGGAGGATCAGGGATACGCCGACGTTGCCGACGATCACCCCTCGGACATCGCGCAGACGCGACGTGCACTGCGCCTGCTCGCCGCGTTCACGTCCACCCCACAGGAGTGCTATTTCTGCCTCTGGGAGGGGTACTCCGATGCCCCACTGCCCCCAGAAGCACGGCAAGGTCCACTGGTCGAGCTGCCCCACCGCCGCTACGCCCTGCTGCGCGGCGCGCTGACCGACATCGACGCCTGGGAAGCCGACCTCGGCCGGGGGCAGGACATCGCGCCGCCAGCGTTCGTCTGGCCGGCCGACCACCGCTGGTGCCTGGCCAGCGACGTCGACCCGCACTGGGCCGGAATCGGCGCCGAACAGGCCGCCATCGACGCGCTCCTCGCCGACCCGCATCTCGACGTCGTCCCAGCTTCACCGACAGCGGCACACCCCGGCGCCGGGCGCTGACACGGCACCCCTCGCATCGCTCCCAAGTCAAGAGGGCCCGAACCACTTCAGATAACGCGAAGCCCGTCGCTGCGGCGTCGCCTTCCACTAGTGCGCCACCCGCGCCAGCCCGCCGGCGTGCAGCCGTGTCCCTGCGTCGGCACGTCGCGCTGCCGGCCGCAGACGTACCCAGCGGATCTGCGGTGCCGTTTCCGCGGATGCCGCACGGCGTATGAGGCGTTTGAGCACCACAGCGTCATCACCTCCGAGCCGGCAGGAACCACAAATACCGCCAGATCCCCGTCCACGCCGGCTGCACGAGCACCTGACACTGTGGATCAACGACGAACGGCCCGCCTGGCCCGGCGTCGGCAGCCGCGCTGCTGCTCAACCAGCGCGGCTGCCGGCTCTCCGACCGCGGCGCCCACGACATCCTGCGCACGATCGGCGACGAGGCGGGCATCACCGCCGACTTCACCGGCGGCCACGTGCTACGCCACACCTTCGGTGCCCGCCTGGTCCGCGAATGCCACGACATCGTCCTGGTCGCCGAACCCATGGGACACGCCCGCCTCGAAATCACCCAGGCGTACAGCCTGCCCACCGACGCCGACCGCGAGCCGCCACCAACAGGGTCCTTACCGACCGCTTCCCTGCGCATTCATCGTCCTATTTGCCGGCTGCTGGCGTACTCGGGTGACCCCCATGACAGGTCGGACGCGCGTAGCCCCGACACACGAGGTGACCTTCCCCACCTACGATCCTTCAACCAGCGGACCTACACGGGAAACCCAGACACCGCCTTGACAGGCGATCCCGGACAGGGAATCACCTGACGCCGTCGAACTGATCCAGGGTCGTCATCAGGGTGTCCACCGCCGAGGCGCAGTCGCCCTGCACCGGATTCGACGCCCGCAGGGCCGTCAGGACCGCGTCGATCTGGTCGTCGAGTTGGTGCCATTTGGCGGAATCGCGCGGCTTGAGCCCAGCCTCGGCGTCGTCCCAGGCCACTTCGAGATCCTTCGCCCGGGCCTTCCCGCCCACCAGGTCGTTCTTGGCGACCTTCTCCTTGACGTCGGTGACGATCACCGCGAATTTGCCCAGATTACCCAGCTTGGTGGCCGGGTGAGCTTGCGGCGGGAGGGCTGCGGGAGCGCCGGGCGGGGCACCGGCCTGGTTACCGGGCTGTGCGGTCGTCATGGGCGCAGGCTCGGCGGTTGGCGTCGTGTCCGCGGCCGGCCGCAGCGCCCACCCGACCAGCGCGACAGCTGCGACGGCCGCAGCGGCCCACAGGTAGTCCTGCCGGTGGCCGCCGAGCGGCCCCGCGCCCTTCACAGCCACGCCATGGCGGCTGACCAGAACCTGTTCGCGGATGACGAGGACGACGATCGTGCCGAAGAACAGCAGACTGGTCACGCTCGCGCCCAGCCCCAGGCCGCCGAAATCCTTGTCCTGCGTCAGCAGGTCACCCAGCGAGGCGCCGAGCGGGCGGGTGAGCACGTAGGCGATCCAGAACGTCAGCACCTGTCCGGCACCCAGGCGGTAGGCCACCCACGTCGCCGCGATCAGGCCCCCGAAAATCAGCACGCCGTTGCGGAAGCCCAGGCTGAGCGCTTCGGTTGCGAGGTCGCCAGCGGCGGTGCCGAGCGCGAAGGTGGTGAGGATCGCGCCCCAATAGAACGTCTCGCGGCGCGGAGTGTCGATGGAGGTGATCGCGAGGGTGCGTTCCTGGCGATACCAGAGGGCGAACACGACCGCGAGGACTACCGCGAAAACGGCGGTGCTGAGATACAGGCTCACGCCCAGCGTGTCGGTGAAGAAGTCGGTCAGCTGCGTGCCGACGATGCTCACCAGCACCACACATAACCAGTAGATCCACGGCGTGTATGCGCGGGTCCGGAATTGGATGACAAGCGCGACGACGAGCGCCGCGATCATGACGGCGTCGGTGACGGCAGGACCGAGGCCGACGTTCACGGCCAGATAATCCGCGAACGCCTCTCCGATCGTCGTAGACAACACCTTGATGACCCAGAACGTCATGGTGATCGCCGGGACTTTCGTCAACCACCCTCGCGTACTTACCAGCCGGTCAGTGGCAACTGACACAATTTTCCCCTTCGTCAAGGACTCTGACGAGAGCTTGGACCGCCGACCCTGAAATCTTGCTGAAGACCTGATCCGGGCTCTTCGACGTTTCACGGGGCTCGCGGGCAGGGCCTGGCAAAGCCACGGCGCGGGTTCGAGTTGGGTCGACTCCCCGCACGAGCCTGCTCAACCACCTAGGCAACAGTCTGATCGTCGGCCTTGCCACGCTCCGGTCCATCCTTCGTGCTTCGGCTGATCTTCAGCAGGCGATCACAGCACCACCCATTCCCTCGCCACAAGCGGGCTCTCAGGGCTCCGAACCCGATCTGAGCCAAAGATCGTCCCGGCAGGCGGCTCATCCATGGCAGAGTTCACCTTCGGGGTTGCCTCACCCGACGAGCTTGCTCTGATGGCCTCGATCAACTTGGCGGCGTCGCCCCGCCCCGGCCATGCCGTAACGACGGTATGGTAGGTCGCCGTGGTCGTCCTTCTGGATGGCGTCAAGATCCCGCGCCGACACTTCCCGTAGTTGGCATCGATCAGGTCCGTGGAGGCTGATGTGCAGGTGGAGGTCCGGTCATCTGACCAGGCACCATCCGAAACACCGGCACGATGAAACACCGGTCCAGGGTGTAGGCACGGCGGGGACGGTGGACCCATGACTGGTGAGCTGAACGGGGCGGTCGTCGCCGCGCAGGCGGGCGGCGAGGCGGCTTTCCGCTTCCTCTACCGCAGCATTCAGCCCGGCCTGCTGCGGTACCTCACCGCCCTGGTCGGCGCCGACGCCGAGGACGTGGCCTCGGAGACGTGGTTGCAGATTTCCCGTGACTTGCCCAAGTTCACCGGCGGCCAGTTCCGCGCCTGGACGGTTGCCATCGCCCGTAACCGGGCCATGGACCACCTGCGCCGGCGGCGGCGCACACCTGCCGTGCCGGTGCCCACACAGGCGCTCAATGAACTGGCTGGCGACGCCGACACCGCCGAGCGGGCCGGCGAGACGATCGGCACCGCGAGCGCCCTGGCGCTGATCAACAGCCTGCCACGAAAGGAGGCGGAGGCGGTGCTGCTGCGGGCCGTGATAGGGCTCGACGCGGAGACCGCCGGGCGGGTGCTCGGCCGGCGGGCCGGCGCGGTGCGTGTCGCCGCGCACCGGGGCCTTCGCGGGCTGGCCGCCATGCTGGAGCGCGCCGATGTGGATCAGGTGACGGCAGCGCCCCCGCCCCGTCCCCGCACCGGACCGGGACGGCAGGCGCCCACGGTCGCGCCGACGGACGATTGACATGGAGCGAAACGGGATGAGCTCTCACCGTTTCCACGGGCCCGCCAACCAGGCCGAGTCGGAGCGTCTCCTCGACGCGGCCCGCGCCGGGACACCCCTGGAGCCGTCAGCCGACCCGCTGGCGCGCCTGCTTGCCACAGCAGCCGCCCCCAGCGACCGGGACGAACTCGCGGGCGAGGAGGGGGCGCTCGCCGGGTTCCGCGCCGCCCGGGCCAACCCGAACCTCGGCCCGGGCGCGGTGCCAGGACCCCGACACCGCTTACGGGTCGCTGCGGCGCTGGCCGGGCTCGCCGCCACCGCTACCGCCGGGGTTGCGTTCGCCGCCGTGAGCCTCGATCGGCCTCCGGCACCGGCGCCCCCGCCGGCCTCGGTCCCCGCCGGCAGCACCAGCGCGAGCGGCCCTGGCACGCCGACCCACTTGGGCGCGACTCCGTCCGGCGGCGCATCCAGCGGCGCCGCGTCCACCGCGCCGACGCCAGACGGCTTCGCCGGTCCCGATGGTCGCGGCAAGCCAGCGAGCGCAGGCAAGCTTGCCGGGCATTGCCGGTCCTACCTTGCCAAGTCCGACCAGCAGCGGGCCAAGGCGCTGCAGAGCCCGGGGTTCGCCGACCTGGTGACCGCCGCCGGCGGCGCCCACGGGGTGGAGCACTTCTGCCTGGCCCTGGTTCCAGACAAGTCGCCAACGCCGAAAACGAAGCCGACGCCGAAAACGAAGCCGCAGGCGACGCCGCCAGCTGCAGCGCGGAAGTCGGCGCCCGCCGCCACGCCGCCGCAGACTGGTAAGCCGAGCGCCCTCCCTAACCGCTGAGCCCCGCGCCGCAACCACGTTCCGGAGGCGACGTTGGTTTCCGCCTGTCGACGTGGCATCGAACCAGCCAACCGTCTCGGCCGGCACCGTTGGGTCATCGATGCGGACCTTCGCGTGGCTCACCGGCTACCGCCGGCTGACCATCCGCTACGAACGCCACCTCAGCCTGTACTGAACCGCCCCGGATCTTGTAGTGACTTTCTGCTGACGCGGTACCTGTGCTCCGTAGCTCGGGGCAGAGCGGCTGCTCGGGGCATCAAATGGCACGGTTCGGGCTCAGATCGCCTGCTGCGGCTCTGTTTCCGCACACTCCATTGCTCTTGCCCTTCTGTCCCAACTGTGGAAGTCCGCCAGAGCGCATCCGGTTTGTCGGTGAGATTCCAGAGGTGCAGAGCGACGTGAATACGCGGCTTGAGCGGATCCTCGGCGTACCGCTCGCCGAGGATGCGGTACGCCAGTGGCCGCAGTCCGGTGAGCTGATCCGTGGCCGAGCACGGATAGCGGAGGTGGAGTCGCATTTCGTCGGCCTGCGGCTCGCCGTCGGGCGGCGACACGCCTGCCGAAACACGCTGGTCGTTGAGTGGAGCAACGACTACGGCGACGGCCGGGTCTACCGCAACGTCTCGATCGCTGAGCTGCGCGACGGCGAGGCGGTCCGCGTTACCGACTACTGGGGCGAGCCGTTCACCGCGCCCGAGTGGCGGCAACCGCTCGGGGAACAGCTGGAAATGCCAGCAGGCGGCGTGTGGCCAACATCCGACGCCCTCGCCGTCAGCTGACGGGGCGCTGCCGGTTGCTCCTGAGTTGGCGAGGTCAGATCCCGCCAGCGCCGAGAACGCTCGGTCGTACCTTGGCGGCCCGACGTACGGACCTAGCCTGTGATCCGCATGCCAGACGAACTCTTCCCAGCCCACCCCGGGATCGGGTTGGCCCCCGGGAACAGCCGAATCGTGTCGACGGGGCGGGTAGACATGATCGCACCCGCGCCGAGCATGCCGCCGGCATAGGTCGTGCGGGCTGCAGAGAGCCCCGCTAACGAGACCGGCCGGGTGGTGCTTGTCGTAGCCGACGTGGTCGGTGATCTCCCCGTCCAGGGCTGATTCGAGGACGCGCTTGGTCAGCTGCTGCGGCAGCCCAACCTCGCCGGCGGGCTTCGGTCCGTCACCACGAGCCCGATCGACCAGCACCGCGATCAGATGCTCATCCGTGACTGCGCCCACCGGCTCCACGGCCGGCTGCTCGATGGTGTCTCGGTCGTCATCCGGCGTGTGTCTGACGGCGTAAGGGGCGGCGGCTTTCCGTGACGGAGGGGCACAAGCGCCGAACAGTCCGGAAGGGTGACCTCGGGTGGCGGGTCCGCACCCTCTGCGAACCTCGCGCGGTCACACCTTCCGGGCCTGCCTACCCGGAGGGGAACGGGTAGCTCAGGTCCGCACGGCGTCCTCCACGCCTGCGGGGTGTTCATGGGGGTGGCCTGCGCAGGTGGCGCGCATGTGGTCCAGCGCCGCCGCCATGCGCGCCCTCGCGGGGTGCTCGCGGTGGGCGCGACGGTGGATGGCGATGGTGCGGGCGAGGAGCTGCTGCGCCTGTTCGCAATGGCCTTCTTCATACAGGACCAAAGCGAGGCTGGCTTGTGCGGCGAGTGTCGGCAACGCGGTGGGGCCCTCTGCCTGGGCTTGGTGGCGGGTGAGGTCGCTGTAGCTGTGCACGGCGGCGGTGACATCGCCGACGGCGCGGTGGGCGGCGGCGAGGACCTTCAGCGCGGCCCGGGTCTCTGGACCGAGAGCGCTACGCAGCACGCGGCGCAATGAACGATGCGCCCACGCGGCCCAGGGCAGCGCGCCGTACGGATCACCACCGGTGAGGGTGAGTCGCGCCAGGAGGGCGGCGACCTGGGCGGTAGCGGTATCCAGAGCCAGATCATCGCCGTTGGGGTCGATCTGCAGCAGGCCAGCGCGGAGGAACTCAATCGACCGCGTCTGATTGCCGGCCCCGGCATGCTGCCGGGCCTGGTAGAGCCGTTGCGCCATCACCAACCGAGGCCCGACGACCTGCTGAGGTTCGACCCGCCAGGCGATCTCCAAGTCATTGCCGGTGACGCCGACGCTGACACGGTGCATGGCGCCAGGGGCATAGTCGGCCGCACGCCCGGTCTCGCCCATGGGCACCATGGTTAGGGGTGCGGCGGAGCACCGCGGCGGCGACCGCTTCGCGGATCGCCTCCGCTGGCACGGGCGCGCGGCCGCAGGCCGGCGCGCACAGGTACTCCTGCGCATGGGACGGACGCTGAATGAGGATCATCAGCTCGCTGCACCCCTGGCACGAGAGCAGCCCTGGTGGCATTGGCGCGGTTTGCACGTTACGGGCCCGGGACACCCACTCCTCGACGGTGCCGCTGGACAGGCCGAGGGTGCGGGCCACGTCGCCGATCGCGCGAGGCAGCCCCTGCTCGGCGGCGCGCTCCAGTGTCGAGGCGACCGCGTTGGCGATTTGCGGCGGGCTCCATGTGACTGTGGGCGTCCACGTCGGCATTGGGTACTCCGTCTCCGTGGGGTGTGCGGCTGGCTGCCCCTGTCGGCGGCCCTGGTGCTGTGGTGGTAGGTATGGCCTGCGTCGTGGCCGCCGCGCCTCTGAGACGGCCACGACGCCGGTGGTCATCGGCTGGGTGGCTTCGGCCGCCCGCTGCGGTGCAGCGGCCAGAGGCGGGGACCGCTGGGCAGGTGCAGCGGGAGATCCGGCCGGTAGCCGTGCTGGCACAGCAGATCCCGGGCAGCTTCGGTCGTGACGACGGCATACACGGGGTGACCGGTCCGGTCGACCACCTCGTGGTGCTGGCGCAGCAGGTCGCTTGCGACCGGCCAGCCGTAGCCAGGTTGGACGACCAGCCAGGACAGCCAGTGGTGCGGCGCGTCGGACCGGTAGCTGCGTACCGCGGCGTTCATCTCACCGAAGCGGGGAGCCGCTCGGCCCGTGAACGTCGTCAGGTGGTAGTCCCCGAGCGTCCACCGTTGTGCGTCCAGGTCGTGCCGCCGCCACACCGCTACCGCCGACCAGTCCAGCGTCACATCGACGTTGCCCGTCTCGATGGCGTGGTCGATGTCGACCGCGAGCAGCCGGTGCAGCACGTCCGGCCGTTCCTGCACGTCGGGCACGAGCCATTCGGCGAGCGGGTCACGAATGAGCGCGTCGACGAGCAGCGCGGTGACGGCGGGAACGTCGGCCGGTCCCGCCCGGCGTACGGGCGGGGTCATGGCGGCGTTCACCGCGACGGCCGGTAGTACGGATCTGGCGGCGGGAACGACGAGCGGACACCGCCGTTGATTTGGCCGCGCCACATCGGCCAGAAGGGTGGCCCCGATGATGTCGGCTGCATCGGCGGCCCGGCGTCGTAGCCGTGTTGGGTGTACAGGTCGCGGTTGCGGGGGTTGCTGGCCTCCAGGTAGGCGGGCAGGTTCTCGGCGTCCAGTGCCTGGTGTGCGTGGGTGAGCAGCGCTGACCCGACGCCCCGGCCCTGGACCGCGGGGTCGACGGCGATGTAGGCGAGGTAGGCGTGCGGGAGACGGGGGTGGCGTGCTTCGAACATCGCGTCGAGTAGCAGGAACTTGGGCGCATACGGGCCGGTGGCTTCTTCCAGCCCGTATAGGTGGTCAGGGTGGGGCGGGGGTGTCTCGTCGCGCCGGTACCAGATCGCCGCTCCGGACAGGTCGTGGGTGGTGTCGACTCTGCCGTGGTACAGGCCGAGGGCGAGCATGAACTGGAAGTAGCCGGTGAACACCTTCAGGCGGTCGGCGGGGTCCGGTACCGCCCACTCGGCGACCGTTCCGGTCGAGAAGGCGTGCGCGAGCATGGGCAGTAGCGCCGGTGCGTCGTCGGCCGTAGCTTGCCGGACGGTGAGGTCTGGGCGGATGGTGACCATGGTGGGGCTCCTCAGGCGGGCTGGCGGACGGGATCGGGAGCGTGAAGGGGTGCGGTCGCGCTGCCGGCGCCGAGGCCGATCGTCTGGTAGACGTCGGGCCGGGCGGCGCGCAGCACGTGCGCCCATGCCAGCCCGATCGCCGCGGCGACCGCGTAGCTGGCCGGGAACATCCACCGCAGCGGGGAGATCGGGTCGACGCCGAGGAGGGCGTCGAACTGTTCGACGGTGACGACGAGGATCGCGCCGAGGGCCAGGGCGGACAACAACGGCGCGACCGTGGTGCGCCACATGCCGTCGCGGTGGGCGATTCGGGTGAAGTAGCTGACCACGGCGACCGACGTGGCGGTCATCAGGATCAGGACGCCGAGCGCGCCGAGGGAGGTGAGCCAGAAGAACAGGTGCACGATCGGGTCGGCGTCGGCGAGCACGTATCCGGTGAGCACCACCAGGGCGAGGGCGGTTTGGAGGATGGAGCCGGCTTTCGGCGCGCCGGTGCGGCGGCTGGTTCGGCCGAGGACGCTGGGGAGGACCCGTTCGCGGCCGAGGGCGAACGCGTACCGGGCCACCGTGTGGTGGAAGGACAGGAGGGCGGCGAACAGGGAGGTGATGAACAGCCACCGGCCGGTGGTGACCAGTGACGAGGTGAGGTGTGGGGACACGAGGTTGAAGATGAGGTCGGTGCCCTCGGTCTGGGCGGCTGCGACGATCTGGTCGGGTCCGGTGGCGATCGACATCGCCCACGCCGACAGCCCGTAGAGCAGGCCGGTGACCGCCACGGCGATGTACGTGGCGCGGGGCACCGTGCGTTTGGGGTCCTTGGTCTCTTCGGCGAACACGGTGGTGCCTTCGAAGCCGACGAACCCGGCGATGCCTGTCACGAGGGCGGCGCCGATGCCAGCCCCGACCAGGTGGGACGGGGCGAGGGTGTCGAACTGGACGCGCCCGTCGGCGGGGTGGGTGACCATGACGGCGTCGTAGACCAGGGCGATCGCGCATTCGGCGACGAGGAGGACGGCGAGGACTTTGCCGTTGAGGTCGATGCGCAGCAGGCCGAGCACGGCGATCACCGCGCAGGCGGCGAGGGCGCACAGCCACCAGGTGGTGTTCATGCCGAACCGGTCGTTGAGGAACCCGGACAGGACTGCGCCGAAGACGCCGTACAGGCCGATCTGCATGCTGTTGTAGGCGAGCAGGGCGACGAGTGCGGCGGCGACGCCGGCTGGTCTGCCGAGGCCTCGGGTGACGTAGGTGTAGAACGCTCCGGCGTTGACGATCCGGCGGGACATGGCCACGTAGCCGACGGCGAACAGGGCGAGCACTCCGGCGACCACCAGGTAGGCCAGGGGGATGCCGAGTACGCCGGTGACGGCGTATCCGGTGGTCGCGCCGCCGGCGACCGCTGTCAGTGGCGCGGCGGCGGCCACGACGAAGAACACCACGGCGGGGATGCCGAGCCGGCCGCGTGCCAGGACCGCGGACACGGTGTCAGGGTGATGTCTGGGCATGGGGAAGCTGCCCCTCTCAAAGGGCTAAAGGGTGAACGGTCGGGTGGTGTACCGCAGCTGTGCTCAGGTGCGGTGGCTCAGAACGGTGTGACCGATCGCCGTGTCCAGGTCGGCGAGGAGCTCACGCATCGGTGGCGGTGCGGCTGCCAGCAGGCGCCTCAGGTGCGCGCCGGCCGAGTAGGGTGCGCCGTCGAGGATGAACTGGTCCAGGCGGCAGGACACGCAGATGCCGGCCAAGGCGAGGTCGAAGCCATCGAGTTCCTCGTACTGGCGCAGTTTCGTTGATATGCGGGCCCACGACCAAGCGGCGACGTTCATGTCCGTCGGAACGTGCACCGTGACCGTGCGGAAGAGCTTGCGCTGCTGCTGCGGTTCGACCTTGCCGGCCTGCCACAACCGTCGCGTGACCTCATCGTGGGCGGTCGCGGCGAGGTACGACAGCCACGTGCGGGTGGCGGTGTGCTGGGGTTCGCCGATGAGCCGGTCCAGGATGAGGTGTTGCAGGGGGTCGGCGGGCGGCCGGTGGTCGAGCACGTGGAGGTGTCCCCGGTCGATCGAGATCCGACCGGCGGCGGCCAGCTCACCGAGCAGCGCGGCGGCCAGCCCGTGAGTGATTGCGCTGTGGTGCAGGCGGGGCCGGCCGGTCTGGTCGTCGTGGGCGATCAGGAAGAACTCGTCAGCCAGCAGCATCGGCCGGTTCGGGCCAGTCCCCCGGGCCTGCCGGTGTCTCGCGGGTGTGGGCTCGAGGTGCAGCTGCACCGCCGGACGGTGATCTTCTGCGCCAGGGGGTGTGGGGATCACCGCTGCTGGCCTTCCTCGGTCGGGGCTTCTACGGGGACGGGGATCTTGAGTTGCTTGAGGACGTCGCGCCCACCGGGATGCCGGCGGAGCTCACCCAGGGCCCAGGAGTATTGGGTGCAGGTCTTGCTGTCGGTGCAGTTGAAGCAGGTTCGGCCGTTGGCGTGCTGTTGCGCTGTCCGCCGGGCCGAGTCGAAGACATTGGCGGGGTGGTGGCTGTCGTCGATCGGGCTCATCGCGGCCTCGCCGTGCGGCGTAGGGCGAAGGCCGTGCCACCCATCTTGATCCAGGGCGGGTGCTGGGTCGTGAGCGACGTACTCGCACTCGGGGCGTTGCCGGAGCGCCCGTAACCACCAGTCGCTGGGCTTTGCGATGTCGGTTCAAGTCCAGTGCACGACCACGTCAACGGGGATGCCGGACGTGAGGTCGGGGCCGAGAAATTACTGAATGTCATCAAGCCGAAGCGTTGAGCCCCGTGCCGGGTGACCAGCGTCTGCGATCCCGCGTGACCAGCAGATTCAGGCATCGGAACCTCCGCCGGCCCTCTGCGCGCGTACGAGCAGGCAGCAGGGGTCACCGGTCGGGCTGGCGATGTTTTCTACGTCTAGGCATCTCAGCCCGGATGCGGTGACAGCGGCTTTCCAGCCCTGCGGCCCTGACGTCCAGCGGGCGACGGGTATCCGGTTCCCGTCCGCCAGGCGCATCATGGCCCGACGTGAGCCGAGCCAGCGCGGGTATGGCACGGTGAACAGCAGCCGGCCGCCGGGACGCAGGTGTCGTGAGATCAGCGGCAGGAGCTGGTCAGGCGGGCACAATCCGACCGCCCCGAAGATCGAGAAGCAGATATCCAGCGGGTGCGTGCGGGCGAGGAAGATCCGCGCGTCGGCGCAGTGGAAGCGGATCGGCAGGTGTCCCCAGCGGGTGCGCGCCCGGGTGATCTGCAGCGGTGCGACATCCACCCCGACGCAGTCAGCGCCGCGTAGTGCCAGCGGGGCCAGGTTGTCGCCGTTGCCGCAGCCGAGTTCGGCGACGGCCAGCCCGCTTACCTCGCCAAGCAACTCGATCCCCGGGCCGTGGCCCGGATACTGCGTCCACTCGACTCGGCCGGGAGTCATCGGTCGGTCGTCGGGCAGCGCGAGGCGTGCTTGCCGGTCCCACGCGTGCCGGTTGATCGCGGTGACGTAGCTGCTGCTCATGGGTCTACGACTGGGTGACGTCGAGGCAGGACTGGACGTTGCGCATCTTCTTGCCCAGGGTGACAAGGCTTCGGGCAGATGCCTTGAGGTCCTTGGATGCGGCGCGCATTGCGGCGAGGTTCGCCGCGTCGGTGTCGGCATTGGCCTTGATCCAGCGGTCGATGGTGCGGGCGATGTGTTCGGCGAGTTCGGCTTCCTTGGTGACCACGCTGCGGAAGTGGCCGGCGGACTCGGTCCAGTTCCATGGGTGGGGCTCATGGCCGACGCCGGCGGTGTCGAGCTGGTAGTTGGTGTACTTGAGCGAGGTGCTGATGCCGTCGAGCATGTCCCGGACGGTCACGACCCGGCCGCTGGTGTCCCTGGCGATCGCCACTGCCACTCCTCGGATGTCCTGGGGTGGCCGCGCACGGCGCGGAAGGCATGTGGGCGCGGCCACTGGTTCGGATGACGGTGGCTGCGCGGACAGGATGAAGCGGCGCAGGCGCCGCGCGGCCACCGGTTCTTCTCAGGTCAGCGGGCCAGGGTCCGATCGATCCAGGTCACGCGCATGCCGGCCAGCTCACGGCGCATCGTTTCGACGTCGGTGCCGAAGGGCACGACGCAGCCACCGGACATGTTGGGCGCGCCCTGGCAGGCATGGACCAGCCTGCCGCCGAGAGCCGCGTGCGCGAGGATGCTCTCGCGCCGCCGCGACTCGTTGAACCAGGTGCCGTGATACAGCTCGTCGAGCACTTCAGCGGTCGCCTTGTCCAGATCGTAGACCACCTGGGCAGCAGCGCACAGCATCCAGGCAGGGGAAACGTTGCTGATCTGCCCGTCCAGCTCGACCCGGTTGAGGGCCATCAGGGTCCCGCACTCGCGCAGCATCCGCAGCGTCCCGTCGGGCACGAAGTCCAGGCCAGGGTCATGCAGGTGCTCCTCGCGGAACATGTAGGCGTACACGTCATGTGCGGTGCGCAGCACCTCGGCCGGATCGGTGGTGGCGTAGCCGTGCTCCTTGACGAAGTCCAGCACGAGCTGCTCGATCGTCAGATCCTCGCTCTCCGCGGCCGGAAGCAGCTCGGCCCGGACCCGCTGCCAGTCGCACAGCAGCCAGCTCGGGTTCTCGTAACGGAAGAAGAACTCCTCCGGCTTGATCGTCAACGTCGATCCGGCGACCGTGATGCCGGGGATCCGCTCCCAGGTCTTGGTGAACGGCGTGGGCAGGTCGACCTTGATAACGTCGGCAGTGGCTACTGTCATCGTGGCAATTCCTCTCGAAGTGGGATGTCACCGATTGCGGTGGTCCGGCGGTCCTGCTGAGCTAGCCGGCTGGCAGGGCCGCCATTACGAGCGATGATGTTCGTCGCGGCCTTCTTTACCTCCTTCTCCGGGCCTTGACTCGGCGTCTACCTCGTAGCCATGGCGCCGTCACAACGCCGATCAACCTGCGTCGTCCTTCGCTCGCCGATGTGGCCGAGGTGAGAGGCCGCGCTGACAGGCAGATTGGGCGTCGGGTCGCCCAGCCATGCTCGCGGTGCGGCCACCCACATCACCAGGGACAATGAGCGGCGGGCTCCGCGGGGAAGGGCGAGCCCGCCGCCACATCGCGGCGGCTGGGAGCAGACCGCCGATCACCCACCCACGCAGCCCTGATGGCGGTACGCAGGCGGGGCATCAGCCGCACGCGTAAGAGGGCGTCACACAATGGGGCCTCGCGAAGCACTCGCCCATACCGTTGCCGTTCGGCGGTCCCGACGTCCATCTTGAATCCCCTGGCGTGAGGCTGTGAATCGGTGCCAGCCGCCCACTTATCAAAGCGGCGACCGGCACGATTAGGTTCGCTCGGTGAACGCGCCGATGGGGATGTCCTCGTGGTGCACTTACGGTGCACTGGCAAGCACGCCAGCTGCCGCTAAAATCGTCCGGCCGACAACTGTTCCCAAGGAGAAGGACGTGCGATGGCCGCGGTGACGACCTGGACCGGCCGGGAAGCAAACGCGCTACGCCGGGCACTGCGGATGAGCGTCACCAGCTTCGCCGAACACCTCGGCGCCGCCCGACGGACGGTGGCCAAGTGGAGCAGCCAGGGTGACAGGATCTACCTGCGTGCGGATATGCAGGCTGCCCTAGATACGGTGCTGGCGCGGGCCGCCCCAGATGTCCGTGAACGCTTTGAGGCACTGGTAAGAGCAGGTACCAGCGGTGCACTTGCGGATCCCGCGAAGCCGTTCGCCACCAGTACGCAGATTCATACTGGCGAAGGCAGCATTCGCGACATCGACTCGGACGGCGACGTGCGGCGCAGAGACTTCTTGACGGGCATGACGATCAGCGGCATGGCCGCGCAGACCGTCGCACCGCTACTCAACGCGCTGGTCACACCACCCTCTCGAACCACAACGCGGGTTGCCCTAACGCTCCGGCAGTTCGCTCAGGACGTCGGCGCGGCTAAGACCGACTACCAGGCCTGCCGGTACGAGCAGGTTCTAGCCAGACTCTCGGCCCTGCTGCCCGCGCTGGAACCGACTCGTGCGGACACCGAAGGCGAGCAGCGAGCGCTTGTAGAAGCCCTCGCCAGCGACCTCTACCACGTCGTCGGCAGCATGCTGCTCAAGGTCGGTGACAAAGGCATGGCCCTGGTCGCTGCCGAACGCAGCACCCGTGCCGCTGTGATCAGTCAGGACCCGGTGGCGATGGCTACGAGCGCCCGGATCATGACACACGCTCTCATGAGCAACGGCCACAGCAGACAGGCACAGCAGCTCGCTGAAGACGCGGCCAAGAACCTCCAACTCGACACCCGACTCGCCTCGACCGACGCAGTCGCCGTCTACGGCGCCCTGCTGCTCCGCGGTGCTATCGCCGCCGCCCGCGACGACAACCGCGACAACGCACAGGCCATGCTCGACGAGGCATCCCGCGCCGCCATACAACTCGGCTACGACGGCAACGACCGATGGACCGGCTTCGGCGCCACCAACGTGCTGCTGCACCGCGTCAACATCGCGCTGACCCTCGGCGACGCCGGCACCGCCATAGCCCTCGCCCGCCAGGTACCACTGGACAAGATCAGCCTCGCCGAACGGAAGGCGTCCCTGTTCGTCGACGTGGCCCGCGCCTACACCCAGTGGGGTCGCTACGAGCACGGCCTGAACGCACTACGCAGCGCCTACCAGGTGGCACCCGAAGAGATCCGGTGTCGGCCGACCGTGCAGCGCACCGTTAACGACCTGGCAGTCCTCACCCGCGGGCACGTCCGCACCGCCGTCATCGACTTCGCCCAGCAAGCCGGGATGCACGTATGACTAACCGCCACCTGCAAATCGTCGTCTGCGCTGCCGGGCCCGCCGCAGACGTGACTCAACTGATCACCAACGCGACCCAACAGTCGTGGACAACGGCCGTCACCGCCACCCCCAGCGCCCTCGACTTCATCGACGCAGAAGCGATCGAGCAGCTGACCGGCCACCCGGTCCGGTCCACCTACCGGTTGTCCGATCGGACTCGCCGCTCGCTCCCGGCAGCGGACGCGCTCATCATCGCCCCCGCCACCTACAACTCCGTCAACAAGATCGCCCTCGGCATCGCCGACAACTACGCCTTGACAACAGTCGCCGAACTGATCGGCCGGCAGGTCCCGACAGTGGTCGTCCCGTTCGTCAACGCCGCCCTGGCAGCCCGCCCGCCCTTTCAGCGCGCGGTGGCGAATCTCCGCGACGAGCGCGTGAGGGTCTTCCTCGGGACCGACCACGGATGGGAGCCTCACCCGCCCGGCACCGGCAGCAGTCGCCAGCGGGCATTTCCCTGGGCGGCGGCATTAGAAGCGGCAACCCGCATGGCAAGCGGCGCGCCCGCCAACAGCACCAATCAGGGCTGAACCCGCCTTACATTCAGCGCAGAGGCAGGAACCGCGTTGGTCGTTTCATGGCTGATCGGCAGCGGCCACGAGGCTCAACAGGCAAGAGCGTGACTGACCCAGTTTCCGGCATGGACTGCGGCCAGCCGGCGAGGTCTCGGATGACTTCGCGTCCAAGGACGCATAGGGGTCAACCAAGCCTCGGCAGAGCACCGACCTGAATCAGAGGGATTACTTCCTCCTTGCTGCCCGTGGCGCCCTAGGTTCCGACCGGTGTGTCTGGTGCACTGCAGCGCGGACGATGGAGCCAGGCGTTAGCCGTGGGATGCTGTCTGGCCTGCGGCAATCCGGCACCCTCCTGCTCGAATGGTCCCTCGCTGTTCAGAAACGTCCTGCCATGTTCGCGTCGTTTGTCACTCGGTTAGTCACTCAACGGGCATGGCACCATCGGATGTGCTCCGGCTACCCCGCCGCCATCTCCCACTAGGTCAAGAGCGCCGGGAGGATACGCCGAACGAGACGACCTGGAGGGGGCTGCGTCCCGCCATATCCCAGGGCCTTGGTGATTGCGTCACGAGCGGAGCAGCGGACGGCCCGGTTGTCATCCTCAACGGCCTGCAGCAACTCGGGCAGAGCCGACCTCGCGGCACGGAAACCAAGCAGGTCGCACAGCAACTGGCGCGTCAGAGGACGTCCAGCAACTCTGAGCGCCTGAGCAAGGGCACGAACGGGAGCCTGACGTCGAAGTCTGTCAACCACAGGATGCCGGTCGGCCGTTTCCCGCTCCAGCGCGTGGATCACATCCGTCGATGTCAGGTCGAAGTCCACCATGCCTCGGCCACCTGATCCTTAAGTGACGGGTACGTCCTGATGCCGCACGTCCCCAGGGTCCCTGTGTAGCCTGTCCCAACCCTGCTGGTCCCGCAGGACCAGGTCAACCACTAGCGAGCCGAGGTATTGGCCGTCACTTGCTCCCGATCGGCCGCTGGCCCCCTTCCGGGCGCCAGCGGCACGATCCTGGGTGCCGTTTAGGTTCTGTGGCTGCCCGTGCAGCGGCCACCTTATGGTTGCTCCGGGAGGCGCTGTACTTCGCGGTCCGCATCGACGCCTCCCGCCGGGTGAAGTCTGGGCCCTCCACCTCCTGAAGGGCAGTGGAGTAAAGCTGGAGCCCTGGAACCCGCCCGTCGCAGACCGTCACGGCTTCGTCTGGCTCCGCCATGTTGCTGGCCACCTGCTCGGCGAGTAACCCCAGTGCCTGCATTGACGGTCCGGGGACGACCTCGAGGCCAGCCGACAGTGGATCAGCGGCAACTGCGGCGAGCACAGCGGCGGAGGGGCCGCTCCTGTGGGTTCTCGGGTCGTGCACGTAGCGGAGCTGCCAGACCCAGACTTGGCCGGGCTGCCACTGCCAGCACACGAGGTCCGGACCTCCACTACGCTTCACGTCGGCGGTTACCAACAGCTTCGGTCGAGCCGTGGCAAGCAGGTGGGCCCGCAAGGCTAGAGCAGTGCCTTCGGCGAGGGCGTTGGGACCGCCGTCGAGGTCGATTGCGCCAGCCTCCCTTACTCGAGGGTCGGGCTGTGGCAGGGCTTTGTCCCTGCCACAGCCCTAATCATTACAAGCTAATTCTGGTTCTCCGACTTCGGCTTCTGGCTGCCGAGGATCCGCACGGTTGTGCCGAGTCTGATCGGCGCGTTGTCCGGGCCTCTAAGGAAGGGGCTGATGTAGATGGGGCGGCGCAGCGCTCGTCCTGGTCCATACGGCTGGTTACGCCAGTGACCGGACACCCAGAACCGGCTGGTTTGGGAGGGCGCTGGGTCACCCGGCGCCGATCGGGCGCTGGACGGTGCGCCGCCGCCGTTGGCTCCGATTCGCACGACCCGAACTTCGGGCGCGGGCCGGTTGGTGCGGGCGTAGGTCTTGCGGACGACTTTGTCGACTTCTGCTGTTGTGACTTGGGCGGCCTGCTGTGCGATCAGCAGCCAGGTTGCGGTTAGCGCTGCCACTGGGTGATCGACGGGCAGCGCGTGCCGCTCGTGTACTTGGACGGTGCTTATCGGGGCGAGCCAACCGACTTGTTCGCGTAGTCGCTGGAGGGGCGTGCCGTCCAGGCCTCCGCCGATTGTGCGGTAGCTGACCAGGTGCCAGCCCTCGGTGGTGGTGGTCCAGGAAGCGGCGGTGATCTGCCGAGGCGTCACCGGTCGTGGCCACACGAGCAGTCCGTCGGTGGAGGGCATGAGGTCGCGGCTGGTGGTGACGTCGGGGAGTTTCTCTGCGGCGTACTCGGCCAGGTCGGTGAAGTCGCTGTCGATCCAGAACAAGCCTGCTCGGTCTAGGCCGGCTGCGATGTCTTGGCGCGTTTCAGCGGTAGCGAGCGCGGTTGGGAGGCCGTCCTCGCTCCGGTAGAAGCGGGCGAGCCGGTCGCGAATCTTGGGCAGCTCGCGGGCGGTGATGGCGGTGGCGGGCCAGGCGGTGGTCGTGATGAGCGTCCGTCCCGGGCCTCGAGCGTTCAGGAACGCCTGGTGCAGTTGCTTGATGCGCTCTCGCGCCTGCGAGTGGTCGCCGAGGCCGAACGCCTGCACCGCCCGGTCGACGACCTTGTAAATTCTTCCGTCGTCGATGTGCGTCTGGCACGTGGCGCAGGCCGCCCACGCCTGGCCGAAGTTCTGCACGAGTCCTGCGGCCGCGCCGATTGCGAGGGCGGTGACTTCGCCGCCAACGAGTGTCCAAGTCGGGTACGGGTCGCCGCAGAAGTCGCAGGTGCGCTGGACGGTGTCGAGCTGGCTGACCGGGACAGGGACGGGCGCATGTCCGTCGGTGGTGAGTTGGATCGGGTGTACGTAGGTGGGCGGTGTTCCGAGGGTGTTCAGTGGGGAGAGGCAGATTTGGCAGGCCATCTCCTCGCGCGGCGCGGTCATGCCGTCGCCTCGTCGATCAGGCGGCGGTCGCGCAGGCGCGGTCGGCGACGGCACCCGCCGGCGGGCATTGCCATCCCCGGCTCGTAAACGGCGTGACCGTTCCGGCCGTGGTGTTTGGCGTGGTACATGGCGATGTCTGCGCGGCGGAGGGCCACCTCTTCGAACGGGTCCGTGCTCTCAGCCAGGGCGATACCGACGCTGGCGGTGACGGTGGCCGTGATGGGTGTGCCGTCGGTGGTGAGTTCGACGGGCTGGGCGATGAGGGCGACGAAGGTGTCGGCGATACGGTCCAGGTCCGGGGTGCGGACGGGCAGCAGTGCGGCGTACTCGTCGCCGGAGAGCCGGGCGGCGGTGCCGCCGTGTAGTGCGGCGATGTCGGTGATGCGGCGGCCGATGGCGGCCAGGATGTTGTCGCCGCGGTCGTGGCCGTGGGTGTCGTTGACCGGTTTGAAGTCGTCGAGGTCGATCAGGACGACGATGACGGGCCCAGCGGTGCCGGCCGCGGTGAGGGTGGCGTGCGCGGCGATCAGGCCGGCGCGGTTGAGCATGCCGGTGACCGGGTCGTGTTCCAGCTGCCAGATGGCGTCGGTGAGCCGGTTGCGGAGCCGGCGGACGAGTGGCCACATGGTGAGGCCGCCGAGGGTGAACGCCACCAAGGCGGTGGCGATCATGATCAGTGGTAGGGACACTGGAGTCCTCCATTTGGAGAACCCGGGACGCGGCGTTTCCTAGGCGAGGCGTCCCGGGTCCAGATACGACGACGGCCCGCCTTATGGCGGGCCGTTTGCTGCTTGCGCCGCTCGTTGGCGGCACGGCTGTGGGGACATCGGTAGAGCCCGGGCGCCGGCTGAAGCGATAAGGCCGACGGCAGGGAGCCGTCACGAGACGGCCGGGCGATGACCGGCGATTCAGAGAGTGCTGTCGCAGGCGCGATGTAGGCCGGTGGCGTCGCGGGGCGACGGGTGGGCCGCGGGTGTCCGTTGTTAGCGGCGCGCGGGGCGTGCGACCTGGTCGGCGCGCAGTGTGGCGGCCAGGTCTGTGGGGATGTCGGCGTAGGGTGCGACGGCCAGGAGTACTTCGGTCGGGTCGAGAATCGTCTCGACCTGGCCGATCCGAACTGTGTCGGGTTGGTTGTCGGGGTCGGTGACCGGGTCCCAGGAGAAGTCGACGACGGTGCCGAAGTAGGTGCGGTGTGGGTTCCAGCCGACCTGGATGGTGTAGCGGTCGAAGCCGGGTCTGGGTGTGAGGGTGTAGAGGCTCATCGGTCCCTTTCGCGGGGCTTTGCGGCCGAAGCCGGTCCGGCAGGAGTTGCGCGGGCTGGTGCCGCAGCCAGCGGCAGATGGGGGCTGGTGGGGTCGCCGGACGCTCGGGCTCATGCCTCGGAGTGGCGGGCGCGTTGCTCGGCCAGCTCGACGATCTTGTCGCGGCGGGCGGCGGGAAGACCGGCGAGCAGGTCGATGTACTGCTGTTCCTGCGCGGTGACGGGTGCGGCGAAGGCAGCCTTGTAGGCCAGGCGTGCGGGTTCGTGTGCGGCCTCGATCGGGCCGCTGTGGTCGTAGGCGGTGGCGGCCTGGCCCAGTTGCTCGGCCGCCGCGAGGGGGTCGCGGGACAGGGTGATGTCGTAGATGCGGAAGTTCGCCGGCAGGTCCGCGGCGCCGATTGCGGTGATCAGGCACAGGTTGGCCTGGACGTGGTAGCCGTGAGCCTCGCTGCGGGCCGGCGTTTCGCCGCGGGCTCGCATGGCGGCGCGTTCGGCGTGCCAGCGCAGCCGGGCTTCTTCGGCGTGTCTGGCGAGGGCGAGCAGCATGCTGCGGGTGGGATCCACTTGGTGCCTCCTGTCGTTGAGTGGTTCCGGCTACTTGTCGGATGGGTTGGCTCGGTCGGTGTCGGCTGCCTGCTCGAACGCCGATGGCGGGAGGCCGGCGTGTAGCGCCTGCCGCAGCAGGCGGGCCAGCTGGTATTCGGGGTCGGCCTGCAGGGCGCGGTCTGCTGCCATACCAGCGAGGGCTCCGTCCCCGCAGCGCCAGGCGGTGATGGCGAGGAGGGTGGCCGGTGCTGGCACGAGCGCCTCCTCGGCGCGGCGGGTGATGTCGGCCCAGAACGTGACGTGCGGGTCGTGCGGCTGGGTGAGGTCTACGGCAAGGTCCCGCACCGACGGACGTCTGAGGAGCACGGTGAGCCAGGCGACCTCGTCGTCGGTGATGCGCTTGCTGTCGTCGTGCTTGCGCAGCGCGTCGCGGACCGCCAGGGCGCCGGCCTCGTCCGCAGCGGCGGCGCCGGCGGCGCACAGCGCCGTGAGGCGGGTGACCGCCGCGGTGGTGGCGCGGCTCATGCCGTCACGGGCGGCGCCGTCGACGGGTGCGAACCGGGCGGCCACGGCTGCCCGGTTCGGTAGCGCGACCTGCCCTGCGGCGGTTGCCTGCACTGCGATGAGCGAGGCGGTGGGATCGAATGGGGTTCCCTGCGGTGGGCAGCAGTCGGGGTTGACGCAGGTGGGGTTGAAGACCCGCGTACCGGTGACCCGCAGCAACTCCAGGACCGGCATCCCGCTGCCGGTGAGCGCCTCGCTGACAGAGAGCAGTGCCGGATCGATGTGCCCGGCTCCGTATCCGACGATCATCAGGTCGGTGATCGGCTGCTGCCGCCGCAGGACCGTGACCAGGTTGGCGGCTACCTCGAGGGCCTGGCGTGCGGGGGCGCCGGGGGCGGGCAGGTCACCCCGGGCGGCGAAGACGATCCGCCGGTCTCTGCTCGCGATGACGACGATGCTGCCGTCGTCGGGTCGGAAACCGAGGAGGTACGGCACCGCGGCCACCAGGTCGGCCGGGGACCGCACGGTCAACTTGTTGTCGGGAAACGACATGACGATCTCCAATTCAGGTTGGCATCGGGGGCGGGATGCGGATGGTCGGCGAGCCGGACGAGCCGCATGTGCGCGTCGGGTAGGCGCCGGGACCCTGCGTCTCCCCTGCCGGGCGCCCGATCAGCCGCTCGGCGCGCTCGACGGCTCAGCCGCGGTCGGGTCCAGGTACCGGTCGACACCGACGCCCCCGTCGCTGACGGCCGGCGTGATCAACGGGTGCTCAACGCGGGCCAGCGCAGGGTCCGGTCTGTGCGGACGGGGCATTCAGCGGTTGCGGTCACCGCCGGCGGAGGCGGCGGGGTCGCGGCGCGAAGCCTGTGCCTTCCGTGGCACATGAAGGCAGGCGGCCACCGGATGGTGGCCGCCTGCAGGGATAGGGTGCGTGCCCCGGTCGCCGCTGAGGCGAGAGGCGGGTATGAGCGCTGAGGGTCTGAGCGTGGGGTGAACGGCGGCCGACCGTGAAGGGTGGGCGCGATGCCGTCGCGGACGCAGCAGATCAGCAGCAGTAATAAGGAGAAGAGGTTTCAAGCTAACCGCGGGCCCTGCTGGTGTGGCTGGGGCTGTCAGGTTCGCGGTCCTGGCAGGACCTGACAGCCCCAGCCCACCTGGTGTCAGTCAGAGGCGGGCGTGACGCGGGAGTTCGCCTGGGATCGCTTCAGAATCAGCACGTCCTCGTGTGCGACAAGGTGCACCGGCACGCCCTCGGCTCTGGACTTGCGTACCGCCATGAGGCCGAACATCGAGGCGCGGTGCACGATCTGCCCGTCGCGGACGGCGGCGAGCATCGCCGCGCACCGCTGGAACGGGATCAGCCCTACCGACTGGGCGACGGCCAGGAACTCGCCGGGCAGGTCGATGAAGTCGTCCGGGCGGCGCCGTACTGGTCGGCACGTGATGACCACCGTGCCGCCGGGGCGCAGCAGCTGGTAGCTGGCGGTCAGGATCGCGGCGAACCCGTCAAGCAGGCCGGACCATCCGACGTAGGCGAGGTTGCCCCGCTGGCGGTCGCCGTACAGGTGCGCCCGCTTCCTGACTCCGGTTCCGGTCGCGCGGACAAGTCCGTGGGTGGACCGCCCGTACGGCGGGGAGGTGAGCACAAGCCCGACCTCACCGACCGCCGACGCGGGGGCGAGCTTCAGCAGGCCGGTCGCGTCGCCGGTGATGACCGTCGCCGAGCCGGCGGCGCCCTGGGACGCGGCGAGGGCGACGTTGGACGCCGCCAAGGCGGTGAACCGCGGTTCGATGTCCACGCCGAGCGCGTGCCGCCCGAGGTGCATGGCCTCCACGAGCGTGGTGCCCGACCCGCACATCGGGTCGAGCACCAGATCCCCTGGGGCGGTGTAGGCGGCGATGGCGTGCGCGGCGAGGTGGGGCAGCATCTTCCCTGGGTGCGTGGACGACTCCGGCACGTACCGGCCGCGGCGTTGGTCACGGGAGGGCTGCTGGCAGGTCAGCCACACCGAGGTGATCGGCAGAGACTCAGGCACCGCCGCCTCCCGCCTGTGCTTGGTGTGTGCTGCGGGTCAGGATCAGCACGTCGGTATGGATGTCCAGCTGCGCGTGCTGGTTACGTCGGGGCGGCCGGTCGGCCGCCACGATGTGCTGCAGGTACGCCAGCCCGGCCCGCTTTGCGGCAACGACGACGTCGACCGGTGCGATGAGGTCGGCGTGCGGCAGTAGCACCGCCACGCAGCCACCCGGCACGAGGCTGGCGTGGCAGCGGACGAAGAACTCAACCGGTGACGCGGTGTCGTCGACCGGCCACCCGGTGATGATCAGCGTCGCCGCCTCGCGGCCCCAGCCGCCCTGGCGAGCTGCTTGCGGGTGGCTGCGGCGGTCGGCGGCGATGATGGCGCAGGCCATCTGCGGTCCCTCGGCCAGGTCGATGATCAGGTCGGACGGGTGAGTGAGGTTGTGGACCAGCCGCACCCCCATCGCGTTGGACATGGTCTCGCCAGGCTTCGGGGCGGGAACCGGCCAGACGGTGATCGGTACGGGCGGGTCGCCGGGCACCACGTCCCCCACCGGCAGTGGCGCGCTGTGGCGGTTGGTATCGGTCATGGGCATGGTGGCCCCCGGACCGGCGGGCGTACTGACGATCCCCAGTGCGGCGCTGACAGGCTGATCGAACCCCCTTCCGCCTGACAGCAGCGGTCACCGCAGTCTCTTGGCGGACGCGTCAGCCGACGTACGGACGATCGCCACGCCGCGAACCTGACGCCAGCGGACACAACCTGTCCCGGTAGGACAATCGCTCGTGGTGTCAGGTCGGGCTGTCCCAATCGAGACCTCGGCCTTCGCGCAGGGCGAAGCGCTCCGTCGAGGGGAGAGCACCATGGCAGCGACCACGCGCACGAGGACGGCCGACACGGCGCTGACCACGGCCGAGAAGGCATTCGAGCTGCTGACCTGCGAACCCGCGCCGCTGGCGTTCGACGCCCGCCCAGTGCCTGGTCTACCGGACACGACGATGCCACTCGACGAACTACGTAACCTCCTGGTGTACGAGCGCTACGACAGCGACACCACCGACGAGCTGTGGCGGCAACTGGCCCACCACGCCCGCGAACGGGGCCCAGCCTGGGTCGTCGGCGCAATCGGCGTGGCACTGCCCGCACTGACGCACCTCGCGGCAAAGATCAGCCGCGGACACCCCGGGCACGCCGACGACGTGGACTCCGAACTCCTGGCCGGCTTCCTTCAAGCGCTGCGCACGGCGGACCTCGCGCCACCCAGGCTATGGTTGCGGCTGTGCTGGGCGGCATGGCGCGCCGGCGCCGCAGTCGTCAAGACCGACAACGGCGAGGAGCTGCCCCCGGACCTGTCCAGCGGCTCACGGTCGCCGAGGATGCCCTACGGGCACCCGGACCTGCTACTCGGCCGAGCATCCGCCGCCGGCCTGATCACCGCCGAAGCCGCGGAGCTCATCAGCGCGACCCGGTTCGGCGACGCGCTGATCGAGCAACTGGCCGCCGAGAAGGGCGTGACCGCAGCGGTCCTGCGCATGCGCAGACGCCGCGCCGAACGCATCGTGGCCGCCGCCGTCACGCGCGGCGACCTATCCGGCCCGGCCCGCTCCCCCGTGCGCCGCGAACCCGCCAGAGCGGCCTGACAACACCCGCCTGCTCGACATACAGGGCGCAGCGCCTGCGTCACGGCAGATCAGTGCGTTCGTGTGCAATCCCACGGCCCGTGCTGTTCGTGATCAGTAGGGGCGATAGACAAAAACCGCCCAGAGAAGTGGGGCGGCGGCCAACGGCGCCACGGATAAGGCGAG
>NZ_JBEXLM010000050.1:0-30396 GCF_040609975.1 Micromonospora sp. NPDC004551
TACTCGGATACAGCGGTTTTTTTTTTTTCTTTCTCCCTGTATGCTTTTCCGTTTGGGGCCCGGCCCGGTGGCCGTTCAAGCCCCAACCACAGGGCGGGGGGGGGGGGGGGGGCCCCCCGCCCCGCGGCGTCTCTCAGAGCATCGGACGGCCGACGACCGAGGCGACCAGCCGGGCGAACTCCTCCAGCCGGGCGATCTGCCCGGCGCCGCCGTCGTCGAGGGTCTTGCCGAAGCGCAGGGCGTCGTGCCGGGGCGCGCCGCCCGTCTCGTCGCTGGGCGGCGCCTCGTCCAGCGAGCTGAGCAGCAGGTAGACGTCGATGCTGTCGACCCGGACCTCGCCGGTGTCGGAGCGGGTGAGCCGCCGGCGGCAGCCGACCTCGGTGACCGTGGAGACCGGCACCACCCGCAGCGAGGAGGTCATCGAGCCGGGCGGCCCCTCCCCCGGCGGGACGTCCTCGCCGTGCCAGAGCACCAGCCGGCTGCCGTCGCAGACGACGACCTCCTGCCACACCCCGTTGACCTCGTTGACGAAGCGTTCCAGGGTGAAGCCGAGCACGGAGGCGCCGCGCAGCACCCCGCCGAGGGCGTCCAGGGCGATGTCGGGGTCGCGCAGGTAGGCCCGGGCGGCCGACTCCAGGTCGGCGTAGGGCGACCAGTCGGGGAAGACGGCGGGCAGGTCACCATTGCCGTAGCCGGGGCTGCTCATGCCGCCGCCTCCCGGCCCGTACGCCGCCGCCGGTCCGGATTGCCGGGGCGGGCGCGGTGTCCGCGTGCCCCGATCCGCTCGCTCATGCCACCGTCTCCACCCGCTCGGTGTCGTCCACGCCGGGACCCATGATCCGCCCGCTCAAACCCGTCCGCGCCGCGGGGTCACGCCCGGTCCGGCTCCTCGCCCTCGGCGGCCGTCCGCCGGGCCGCCTCGGCGGCGCGCAGCGCGTCCCGGCGCTGGGCGTACGCCTCTGCGCCCTTGCTGGGCTTACGGCGCCGCGGCGGGGCGGTGACCCCGGGGGCGAGCTTGCGCGCGGAGACCAGGAAGGCGGTGTGCGCGATCATGCGGTGGTCGGGCCGGACGGCCAGGCCCTCGGCGTGCCAGTCCCGGACCAGGGACTCCCAGGCACGCGGCTCGGTCCAGCCGCCGCGCTCCCGCAGCGCCTCGACCAGCTCGGAGAGCTGCGGCGTGGTGGCCACGTAGCCGATCAGCACGCCGCCGGGAACGAGGGCCCGCTCGACCATGTCGAGCATCTCCCACGGGGTGAGCATGTCCAGGATGATGCGGTCGAAACCGGTCTCGGTGCACTCGGCGACGTCGCCGACGTGCAGCCGCCAGGCGGGGTGCGGGCCGTTGAAGAACGCCTCGACGTTGCGCCGGGCGATCTGGGCGAAGTCGTCGCGCACCTCGAAGGAGTGCAGCTCGCCGTCGGTGCCGACGGCCCGCAGCAGCGAGCAGGACAGCGCGCCGGAGCCGGCGCCGGCCTCCAGGACCTTCGCGCCGGGGAAGATGTCGCCCATGGCGACGATCTGCGCCGAGTCCTTCGGGTAGATCACCTGGGCGCCGCGCGGCATGGAGAGCACGTAGTCGGACAGCAGCGGCCGCAGGGCCAGGAACGCGGTGCCGCCGCCGGCGGTGGTGACGACACTGCCGTCGGGCAGGCCGATCAGGGTGTCGTGCTTGAGAATCCCCCGGTGGGTGTGGAACTCCTTGCCGGGCTCCAGCGTCACGGTGTGCATCCGGCCCTTCGGGTCGGTCAGCTGGACCCGGTCGCCGGGGCGGAACGGCCCCCGGTGCACAGGTGGCAGCGCCGGGACGGTGGAGGTATCTGCGGTCACGTGTTCGTCTTCCGTTTGGGTTCGAGGAGCTGGGCGAGATCCGCGATGTGCAGCACGCCGACCACATCTTCGCCTGCCGTCACGACGTACTGCGCGCCCGGGTGGGTCCGCACGGTCTCCAGCACCCGTTCGCCGTCCGCGCCGACCGGCAGGGCGGGCACGCTGTCCAGGCCGCGGGCCACCGCGTCCACCGCGAGCCACGGCCGCCGTTCCGGGGGTACGGCGGCGACGCGGGCCGGGTCGACCAGGGCGACCGGACGGCCGGCGGAGTCGACCACGGCGAGCGCGGCGTCCGGGGTGAGCCCCTCGGCGCGGCGGCGCTGCGCCTCGGCCAGCGGGGTGCCGGCGGGAACGGGAAGCAGCGGTCGGGCCAGCCGGGCCAGGTCGACCAGCGGCAGGCGGCGGCCGATCCGGGCCATCCGGATGGACTGGCCGGCGCCGCGCCAGAGGGTCACCGCGACCAGCAGCATCACCGGCAGGGCGAGCGGGGCGAGCGCCCGGCGCAGGGTGAGCAGCACCACGAGGAGGACGGTGGCGACCGCCACGGCCCGCCCGATCCAGCCGGCCACCTCGGTGCCCCGGTGCCGGTCCCGGGTGACCGCCCAGACCGCGGCGCGCAGCGCCCGGCCCCCGTCCAGGGGCAGCCCGGGCAGGCTGTTGAAGACGGCCACCACCACGTTGCTGACCGCGAGCTGGAAGGCGAGCTGGTGGGCGAGGGTGCCGGTGGGCAGGGCCAGGGTGGCGGCGACCGCCCCGGCGCCGAGCACCGCGGAGACGGCCGGGCCGGCGAGGGAGACCAGCAGGTCGACCTTGGGGCTGGGGGCGTCCCGGTCCATCTCGGTGTAGCCGCCGAGCAGCTCCAGGGTGATCCCCCGCACACCGATGCCGTATCGGCGGGCGGTCAGCGCGTGGCCCAGCTCGTGCAGCAGCACCGAGCCGAGCAGGGAGACGACGAAGCCGAGGCCGACCAGGTAGCCGCCGAGGTGCCCGAGGTCGAGCTGGCGGCGGGCCAGGGCGGCGTAGAGCACCGTGACGACCACCGTGAGCAGCAGCATCGAGGCGTCGGCGCGCAGCGGCACCCCGAAGACCCGGCCGAGGGGCAGCCCCGGCCGGCGCGACGGTCGGGTCCGCTGCTCCACCGGGCCGATGCTACGTGAGCGCGAGGAGTGAGCCGGTTCTGCGAGCCCCGCAGTCGCGAACGAAAGACGGCACAGCGCCGATCATGCCCCGGTGCGGCGACGGCCGGCCTGTCACACCGGTGCCCTAACCTTCCGGGCATGACGGCGGAACCGGTGATCGACACGCAGCCCGACGCAACGGCCAGGGTTCGGGCGTCGCTGTCGCCGTCGCGGGCGGCCGACTTCAAGACCTGCCCGCTGCTCTACCGGTTCCGCAGCATCGACCGGCTGCCCGAGCGACCCACCGTCGAACAGGTCCGGGGCACGCTGGTGCACGCCGTGCTGGAGCGGCTGTTCGACCTGCCGGCGGCGGCCCGCACCCCGGAGTCGGCCGGCGACCTGGTCGCCCCGCAGTGGGACCGGCTGGTCACCGAGCAGCCGGAGCTGGCGACGCTGTTCGCCGAGGGCGACGCGGCCGCGGTCGACGGGTTCCTCCGCTCGGCGGCGGCGCTGCTGAAGGGCTACTTCGCCGTGGAGGACCCGCGCCGGCTGGAGCCGGCGGAGCGGGAGGCCCTGATCTCCGCGGTGGTCGACGACGAGCTGCTCATCCGGGGCTACCTCGACCGGCTCGACGTGGCGCCCGACGGCGCGCTGCGGGTGGTCGACTACAAGACCGGCGGCGCCCCGCGGGAGGCGTTCGAGGCCCGGGCGCTGTTCCAGCTGAAGTTCTACGCCCTGGTGCTGTGGCGCACCCGCGGGGTGGTGCCGCGGGTGCTGCGGCTGCTCTACCTCAAGGACGCCGAGGTCTGCGACTACTCCCCCGACGCCGACGAGCTGCTGCGCTTCGAGCGCACGATCGTGGCGCTCTGGCAGGCCATCGAGCAGGCCACCGCCCGGCAGGACTTCCGGCCCCGGCCGAGCCGGCTCTGCGACTGGTGCAGCCACCAGGCGCTGTGCCCGAGCTTCGGCGGCACCCCGCCGCCGTTCCCGGTCGCCGGTCCGGCCGACCCGCTCACCGACGCCCGGTCCCGGCCCGCCGCGCCCGGCGCGGACGAGTGATCTCCTCCTCGCGGAGGAGACCGGGTTCGGCATCGGCGACGACCGGAGGGCGCCGGGTGGCGGCTAGCGTCGGAGCATGAGCAACCGGCTGCGCGCGTGGGCGCGGGAGCGGCCGCTGGCCGTCGACGCCGGCACGGCCGTCGCGCTGGCGCTGGTGGACGCGGCGTTCCTGCTGCTGACACCGCGGGAGCTGCGGCCCGATCAGCTCTGGGCGGCGCTGGGCTGGAGCGTCGTCTGCGCCGCTCCGGTGGCCGTCCGCCGGGCCGCCCCGTGGCCGGCCGTGGGTGCGGCGGTGGCCACGCTGGCCGTGCCGGTGCTGTTCCAGCTCGCGCCCACCACCCAGGGGCTGACCTTCGTCGTCCTCACCTACACGATGGCGGCGCACCGGCCCCTGCGGGCGGCCGGCCTGGCCGCGCTGCTGCTGTGGGTGCCGGTCATGCTGGCGAACCTGGTCGCGCCGCTGGACGGCGTGCTCGACATGGGCCCCGGCGTGCTGGTGCTCAACAACCTGCTCACCGCCTCGGTGGCGTACGCGGTGGGCCGGGCCGTGCAGGCCCGCCGGCAGTCCACGCGGATCCTGCGGGAGCGGGCCCGGATCGCCGAGACCACCCAGCGGTCGCTGGCCGAGCAGGCCGTGGCCGACGAGCGCCGCCGGATCGCCCGGGAACTGCACGACGTGGTGGCCCACCACGTCAGCGTGATGGGCGTGCTGGCCACCGGGGCGCGCCGGGTGCTGCGGCGGGACCCGGACGCGGCGGACGAGGCGATGGCCACGGTCGAGGAGACCGGCCGGGCCACCCTGCGGGAGCTGCGCCGGCTGCTGGACGTGCTGCGCACCGACGCCGAACCGGCCGCCGAACTGACCCCGCAGCCGGGGCTGACCGGCATCGAGGCCCTGGTCGAGCAGGTCCGCGACGCCGGTCTGCCGGTCACGCTGCGGGTCGACGGCACGCCCGGGCGGTTGGAGGACGGGGTGGCGCTGACCGTCTACCGGATCGTGCAGGAGGCGCTGACCAACGCCCTCAAGCACGCCGGCCGGGCCACCGCGCTGGTCCGGCTCACCCTCGCCGACGGCTTCCTGGCCGTCGAGGTCACCGACACCGGGCGCGGCCCGGCGCCGGCGGCCGACCGGATCGGGCACGGGCTGGTCGGCATGCGGGAACGGGTCGCCCTCTACGGTGGGATCCTGCGGGCCGGCCCGCGGCCGGGCGGCGGCTTCCGGGTGTACGCGCGGATCCCGGTGGAGTCGTCCGAGGCGGTTCCGGCGTGACCGGCACCAGGGCGAGCGAGGGAGACCGATGACCGACAGCACCGCCGGCCGACCGGTGCGGATCCTGCTGGCCGACGACCAGCCGCTGCTGCGCACCGGCTTCCGGATGGTGCTGGGCACCGAGGACGACCTGGACATCGTGGCCGAGGCCGGCGACGGGGTGGAGGCGGTGGAGCTGTCCCGGCGGCTGCTGCCGGACGTGGTGCTCATGGACATCCGGATGCCACGGATGGACGGGGTGGCCGCCACCCGGGCGATCGTGGACGCCCGGCTGCCCGTGCGGGTGCTCATCCTCACCACGTTCGACCTCGACGAGTACGTGGTCGGCGCGCTGCGGGCCGGGGCCAGCGGCTTCCTGGCCAAGGACGTGCCGGCCGAGGACCTGGTGACCGCGATCCGGACGGTGGCGGCCGGGGAGGCGGTCGTGGCGCCGCGGATCCTGCGCCGGCTGCTGGACCGTTTCGCCGACGTGCTGCCCGACCCGGCGGCCACCCCGCCGAAGGCGTTGCACGCGCTGACCGAGCGGGAGCGGGAGGTGCTCGTGCAGATGGCGCGCGGGTTGTCCAACGCCGAGATCGCCCGGGAGCTGTCGGTCAGCGAGACCACCGTGAAGACCCACGTCGGGCACGTGCTGACGAAGCTGGGGCTGCGCGACCGGGTGCAGGCCGTGGTGCTGGCGTACGAGACCGGGCTGGTCCGCCCCGGCGGGTGAGGTGGCGCCGGTCACCTACCGTGACCATCGGCGGCGCGGCGGGGTTGACCATGACGCGACGTGAGGTCCTAGCGTCGGCGGCGCCGGCCGGTCAGGGATGACCCTGAGCCGGCCTCGGGGGCGACCCCAACGGAAATTCCGGCGACGGTTCCGCCCGGGGGTGGACGGATCCGGGCCCGGCAGCGCCGAGGATGGGATCTGCCGCACCGACCAGCGGGGGCGGTTGCGGATCAGCAGGCTGACGGAAGAGGTAGATGACGTGACCGCGACGGTAGGGCAGCAGGCGCAGGCCGCGGCCCGGGCCAGCGACGTGTGGAAGGTGTACGGCAGCGGCGAGGCGCAGGTCATCGCGCTGCGGGGGGTGAGCGCGGAGTTCGAGCGGGGCCGGTTCACGGCGATCATGGGCCCGTCCGGCTCGGGCAAGTCGACGCTCATGCACTGCCTGGCGGGCCTGGACTCGGTGACCCGGGGCACCGTGATGATCGGTGACACCACGGTGACGGGGCTGGGCGACGCCGGCCTGACGAAGCTGCGCCGCGACAAGGTGGGCTTCATCTTCCAGCAGTTCAACCTGCTGCCCACGCTCACCGCGCAGGAGAACATCCTGCTGCCGCTGTCGATCGCCGGCCGCAAGCCCGATCCGGCCTGGTACGACACCGTGATCGACACCGTCGGCCTGCGGGAGCGGCTCGGGCACCGCCCGGCGCAGCTCTCCGGCGGCCAGCAGCAGCGGGTGGCGTGCGCCCGCGCGCTCGTGGCCCGCCCCGAGGTGATCTTCGCCGACGAGCCGACCGGCAACCTGGACTCCCGCTCCGGCGCCGAGGTGCTCAACTTCCTGCGCAACTCGGTCCGCGAGCACGGCCAGACCATCGTCATGGTCACGCACGACCCGACCGCCGCCGCGTACGCCGACCGGGTGGTCTTCCTCGCCGACGGCCAGATCGTCTCCGAGCTGATCGAGCCGACCGCCGACACGGTGCTGGACACCATGAAGAAGCTCGACGCGCCGGCCGAGGTGGGCAACTGATGTTCCGCGCCACTCTGAAGAGCCTGCTGGCGCGGAAGCTGCGCCTGCTGCTGTCCGGCCTGGCGGTGGTGCTCGGCGTCATGTTCGTCTCCGGCGCGTTCGTGCTCACCGACACCCTGGGCCGCTCCTTCGACGCGGTCTTCGCCGACGCGTTCTCCGAGGTCGACGTCAACGTGGCCGCGAAGCCGAAGGTCGCCCTGTCCGAGGTCGAGGGCGAGCAGGTGGCCGCCCCGGTGCCCGCGTCGGTCGTCGACCGGGTCAAGGCGGTGCCCGGCGTCACCGACGTCCGCGGCGTGGTCAACGCCGACGGGGCCCGGTTGATCGGCAGCAACGGCAAGGTGGTCACCTCGTTCGGCCCGCCGCAGCTTGGCGAGAACTGGCTCGGCGAGGGCGACCTGCTGAAGCTGCGCGAGGGACGCGCGCCGCAGGCCGACGACGAGATCGTGGTCAACGTGGCGCTCGCCGACGCGGCCAAGGTCAAGGTCGGCGACCGGGTGGGCGTGCTGACCCTGGCGCCGAAGAAGGAGTTCACCCTCGTCGGCGTGTTCGGCTACAGCGGCGGCCGGGACTCGGTCGGCGGCGTCAACGAGGTGATGTTCACGACCCCGGTGGCCCAGCAGCTGATGCTCGGCAAGCCGGACGTGTTCTCCAACGTGACCGCGCAGGCCGCCGACGGCACCACGCCGGAGGCGCTGCGCGACGAGGTGTCCCGCGCCCTCGGCGCGGACTACGAGGTGAAAACGGGCAAGCAGCTCGCGGACGACGCGTCCGCCGGCCTGAAGGAGGGCCTGTCCTTCTTCAACAAGATCCTGCTGGGCTTCGCCGCGGTGGCGTTGCTGGTCGGCACCTTCCTGATCCTCAACACCTTCTCGATCATCGTGGCCCAGCGCACCCGCGAGCTGGCGCTCCTGCGCGCCATCGGCGCGAGCGGGCGGCAGGTCATCGGCTCGGTGGTGCTGGAGGCCGTGGCGGTCGGCCTGATCGCCTCGGTGCTCGGGCTCGCCGCCGGCATCGGGGTCGGCGCGCTGCTGGCGTACCTGTTCGGCAAGCTCGCCGGCGGGCTCACCCTCGCCGGTCTGGGCGTGCCGCCCGCCGCGGTCATCGGCGCCTTCGCCGTGGGCCTGCTGATCACGGTGGTGGCGGCGCTGCTGCCGGCGCTGCGCGCCTCGCGCATCCCGCCGATCGCCGCCATGCAGGACGTCGCCACGCCGGACCGGCCGCTGACCAAGGTGACCGTCGGCGGGTCGGTGGTCACCGCGATCGGCGCGGGCCTGCTCTTCCTCGGGCTCGGCGGCCACGCCGGCGACAACACCCTGGCCACGATCCTCGGCGGCGTGCTGTTCGCGTTCATCGGCGTGGCGCTGCTGACGCCGCTGATCAGCCGGCCGGTCGTCGCCCTGCTGGGCACGATCTTCGCCTGGTCGGTGCCGGGCAAGCTGGGGCGGCTGAACTCCGGCCGCAACCCCCGCCGCACGGCGATCACGGCCGCCGCGCTGATGGTCGGCATCGCGCTGGTGACCGGGGTGACGGTGATCCTCGACTCGGCCAAGGGCAGCATCAGCGCCCTGGCGGAGGACACCATCAAGGCGGAGCTGGTGATCTCCGGCGCCCAGGCCGGCCCCCGCCCGGCGAGCTTCGACCCCGCGGTGCTGGAGAAGGCCGCCGCCATCCCCGGGGTGCAGCTGGTCGACGGCGAGTACGGCGACATGGCCACCATGAACGGCCAGCGGACCTGGGTGGCCGCGTCCAGCGACGTGGCCGCGCTGGAGCGGATCTTCGGGGCCAAGGCCAACGCCGGTGACATCAGCCGGCTGAACCCGGACCAGATGCTGCTCAGCTCGGACACCGCGAAGTCCCGCAACCTGTCGGTCGGCTCGACGGTGAACGTGCAGCTGTCCCGGGGCGACGCCCGCACCTACACGGTCAGCGGCATCTACGAGAGCTCGCAGCTGACCAACCCGGTGGTGCTGCCGCCGCAGGCGGCCGCGGACTTCGCCATCCCGCAGCCCATCCAGGGCTTCGTGCAGCTCGCCCCGGGCACCTCGGTCGCCGCGGTGCAGCCGCAGATCGAGCGGCTGCTCGCGGACAGCCCCGAGGTGTCGGTGGCGGACCGGGCCGCGTTCATCAAGCAGCAGACCAGCCAGCTGGACACGCCGCTGCGGATGATCCAGATCCTGCTGGCGCTGGCCATCGTGATCGCGGTGCTGGGCATCATCAACACCCTGGCCCTGTCGGTGCTGGAACGGACCCGGGAGCTGGGCCTGCTGCGGGCCATCGGGCTGCGGAGGGCGCAGACCATGCGGATGATCACCGTGGAGGCGGTGGTGATCTCGATCTTCGGCGCGCTGCTCGGTGTCGTGGTCGGCACCGGCCTCGGCGCGGCCGTGGTCCGGGCGCTCAAGGACGAGGGCATCACCGACCTGGTCCTGCCGTGGAGCCAGATGGTGACCTTCCTGGTCCTGGCGGCGATCATCGGGGTGGTGGCCGCGGTGCTGCCCGCCATCCGCGCCGCCCGGATCAACGTGCTGGGCGCCATCGCGCACGACTGAGCACGGCACGCGCGACGGCCCCCGCCACCGGAGTGTGGCGGGGGCCGTTTCGTGCCCGCCGGCTGCCCGCCCGCTGCCAGACTCGGCGCACGGGGGTGAGGGTGTGACCGACGATGCCTACGCGCGGGCGCTGGAGAACGCCGAGGGGTTGCTCGGCCAGCCGCTCACCCTGCCGCTCGGCCCCGGCGAGCCCGCCGTCGGCGCGGACTTCCGCCGGCTGGCCACCCTGCACACGTTCGGTGACGTGTGGCCCCGCGCGGGCCTGGACGTGCGCTCCCGCTGCCTGGTGTCGGTGGCCATCGCCGCGGCGCTGGGCACCCACGAGCCGCTGCGCGGACAGCTGCGGATCGCCCTGCACTCCGGGGTGACCCGGGAGGAGATCGTCGAGCTGTTCATCCATCTGGCCGCCTACGCCGGCGCCGCCCGGGCGTTCGACAGCTACCAGGTCGCCGTGGCGGTCTTCGGCGAGACCCGCTGACCGGTCAGGCGGCCCGCTCGCCGAGCAGGGCGGACAGCAGCTCCAGGTCCGCGGCGGTCAGGCTCTCCAGCTGGTGTACGCCGTCCGTCGGCGGCAGCGGCACCTCGGCGGGTACGGCCAGCACGGCGGCCCCGGCCGAGAGGGCGCTGGCCACCCCGGTCGGGGAGTCCTCGATCGCCACGCACCGCTCGATCGGCACGCCGAGCAGACGCGCCGCGGTCAGGTACGGCTCCGGGTGCGGCTTGGCCGCGTCCACCTCGTCGCCGCAGACCACCGCGTCGAAGCTGTCCCGGCCCAGGGTGTCGAGGGCGACCTCGACCAGCGGCCGGGTGCTGGAGGTGACCAGGGCGGTGGGGATGCCGGCGGCGCGGACCGCGCGCAGCAGGGCCAGCGCACCGGGCCGCCAGCGCAGCCCGTCGCGGAACAGCTCCAGGATTCGGGCGTTGATCCAGTCGGCGCTGGCCTGCGGGTCCCGCTCCGGCTGGCCCAGGTCGTCGTGCACGATCCGCATCGACACGGCCATGCTGGTGCCGATGATCGCCCTGCGGGCCGCCTCGGAGAGCGTGCCGCCGTAGACCGCGGCGAGTTCCTGCAACGCGACGTCCCACAGCTTCTCGCTGTCGACCAGGGTGCCGTCCATGTCGAAGAGCACGGCGGCGGGGTGTCTGCTGCTCAGCGGGGGCCTCCCTCGGTGCGGGTACCCACCGATCCTCTCAGCCGGGCCCGGCCGGGCGGTCACCGTCCCCGCTGAGGGTGACGTGCGGCATCAGCTGAGGCCGCAGGCGTCCAGGGACTTCTCGTAGCCGCGGAAGAACGAGTCGGTGCGCTGCTCGGCGGTGCCGTGCGAGCCCTCGGCGAACCAGGGCTGGTCCGGGTCGTCGCCGACCGCCAGCAGCCCCTCCCGGAACTCGTCCAGGTCACCGTCGGCGAGGGTCAGCGTCCCCGAGCGCACGTTGTCGCCGATGTACGCCCCGGCCATGCAGTCCGCCTGCAACTCCTTCTGGATGGTGAAGTTGTAGCGGATGCCGAGGCGGACCTGAACGCCGTGGGCGTACTCGTGGCCCAGCAGGTAGAACAGGAAGGCGTCGCCGACCTGCCGGAACGCCGCCACCGACCAGTTCACGTCGTAGGCGATGAAGTCACCGGCCGAGCAGTAGACCGCGTTGTTGCGCGGCAGCCCCTCCCCGCCGCAGGACACCTCACCGGCCCTGGTGTACGGCACGACCCGCCGGATCGGCCGGAACTGCTCGCCGGAGCTGCGGAACTGGTCGGTCCAGTACCGCTCGGCGATGCCGACGGCGTCGGAGAAGTCCTGCTTGAACTCGGCCACGCTGGTGGTGCCGTCGGCCCGGTTCGTGTCCGACCCCGGGGAGGCCGGCTGGCCGCTCTGCCGCGGGCGGGGCTGCTCCGGCTCGCCCTGGTCCAGCCCGCCGCCCATGCAGCCGGCGGCCACGACCACGGCCACCAGCAGCCCGGCGAGCGGTCCCGGTCGCCGACGTCCTGCCTTCTCCCCCACCGTTGCCTCCCGGCTGAGTCGCTGTGTCAGCGCAGTACCCCGACCCCGCGCCGTTGATGCCCACCGGGGATCACGTGCCGGCGCGGGCCGTCGTTCATCAGTCGGCGGCGACGAACAGCAGCAGCGCCCGGTCGGGGTCGAACTGGACGCCGGCGCGAGTGCCCGCGTCGTACGCCGGGCTGCGCCGCCAGCGCACGTCCGGCGGCACGTACGCGCTCAGGCCCGGCCAGACCTGTTCGGCCCCGCCGGTCACCGGCGCCCACGGGTAGCCGGCGGCCAGGGCGCGGGCGTCGGCCGGGGCCAGCCGCACGATCCCCTGGTAGCGGAGGTCGGTCGGCCCCGGCGCGCGGGAGCAGGCGAAGCTCGGGTAGTCCACCTGCCAGTGGATCTCGGCATACGCCCCGATGCCCGGCACGTCCTGCGCGGTCCAGCGCCGGTCGGTGCGGACCTTCGCCTCCTCGGCGGTGACCTGCGCCGCGCAGTCCCGCTCCTGGCCTCCCTCGGCCCGCGTCAGCCAGAACACACCGCCGCAGGCGGCGAGCAGGACGACGCCGGTCACGGCGCCGAGGGTCACGAACAGCGATCCACGGTTCACGCCGGCAGGGTAGCCGCCGCCGGCCAACCGTGGCCGGGCCCGATACAGTGCCGGGCGTGACTCACCACGTGGCCCACGCCAGCATCGTCTACTGGCGACGGAGCATCTGGAACGGACGCCGCTGCGTGCCGGTGCTGATGACTCTCGACCAGGGTTGGCTGCGGGCGCGCGACCGGGCCGGCGCGGAGGTGTTCGCCGTCCCGGCCGGTCAGGTCGGCGGCCGGCTGACCCGCCTCGGCACGCTGCTGCTGACCGTCGGCGGGCGGCGGTACGCGCTGGTGGGCCGCGGGGCCACCGTCTCGCCGGAGCCCAGCCCGCAGCAGAAGCGTGGCTTCGTCGACTTCTGGGCGCACCGGACACCGCCGGCCGGCGACGGACCGGGCTTTCTGGACCAGCTCTTCAACGGCGCCGCGGCCTTCAACACCCGGACGTGGCGCAACGCCCTGACCGCCGGCGGGGCCGGGGTGCGCTGACGGACCCGTCGGCGAGGGGGATCAGTAGCCGCCGTTCTCCCGCTGGGCGCGCTGCACCGCGTCACCCTGCACGCCGTGGCGCTCGCCCTCGTACCGCAACTGCCGGGTCCGGGCGTCGCGGCCCGCGACCCGGTCCTCGTCGGGAGTGGACCGCTGCCGGTCCCGCCAGGAGACGTACGCCACGGCCGCACCCACGACCAGGGCCACCACCGCAAGTGTCACCAGCACCGTCGTCATGCCCACGACGATAGGGCGTCCGCGCGCCCCCGGGTCACGGCTACGCTGCCGCGGTGATCGACACGGACTTCGACGCGCACGAGCGGTCCCGCTGGGCGGGCCGGGCCGAGGCGTACGCGCGCAGCTTCGGCCGGCTCTGCGCGTACCCGGCGGAAGCGCTGCTGGACGCGGCGGGCGTGCGGACCGGACGACGGGTGCTCGACGTCGGCACCGGGCCGGGCACCGTCGCGGCGCTGGCCCTGGGCCGCGGCGCGCAGGTGGCGGCGGTCGACGCGGAGCCGAGCATGCTGGACGCGGCCCGGCGTGCCGCCCCCGCCGCCGAGGTCCGCGCCGCGGCGCTGCCGGACCTGCCGTTCCCGGCCGGCGGCTTCGACGCGGCCGTGGCGAACTTCGTGCTCAACCACGTCGGTGATCCGGCCGCCGGGGTGGCCGAGCTACGCCGGGTGGTCCGCCCCGGCGGCCGGGTCGCGGTGACCGTCTGGCCGGTCCCGCACCCGCCGCTGCAAGGGCTCTGGGGTGCGGCCCTGGCCGCCGCCGGCGTCGCGACGCCGCCCGACCTGCCCCGGGTCGCGCCCGAGCGGGACTTCCCCCGCACCGAGGCGGGCCTCGCCGGGCTGCTGACCGCGGCCGGTCTGGCCGATGCCCGATGCGTGACACTGACCTGGGCGCACCGCACCGACCCGGAGGACTGGTGGACCGGGCCGGCGGCCGGCCTCAGCGCCATCGGCCTGACGCTGGAACGGCAGCCGGCGGCCACCCGCGAGCGCATCCGCCGGGAGTACGACCGGCTCGTCGCCCCCTACCGGCACACCGACGGCAGCCTGACGCTTCCCACCGCCGCGCTGCTCGCCTCGGCCCGGGTCGGCTGATCCGCCCCTAGGGTGGTGTCCGGGGCGGCTCCGCGGCTCCGACGTCCCGGGTGAGCGGCGCCGCGGGGCGCCGGCCGAGAGGAGACACCGTGAAGTACCTGATCATGCTCTACGGCAGCCAGCGCGACTACGACACCATGGCCGGCCGGCCCGGCGACCAGCCCTCGATGAGCCCGGAGCAGCTCGCCGCCATGCACGCCCACATGGAGGCGATCCACAAGGAGCTTGCCGAGACCGGGGAACTCGTCGACGCGCAGGGACTGTCCGCGCCGGTGCACGCCCGCCGGGTCCGGCTGCGCGGCGGCGCGCCCGTGGTCACCGACGGCCCGTACGCCGAGACGCAGGAGGTGCTGGCCGGTTACACGATGGTCGAGTGCGCAAGCTTCGACCGGGCCACCGAGATCGCCGCCCGGTTCGTCAACCCGGACGCCGAGGGCGAGTACGTCGACGTGCGGCCCGTTGTGGACGGCATCGAGGAACTCCAGGGCTGACCGGTGCCCACCGGGAGCGTCGAGGACCTGCTGCGCGCCCTCGCGCCGCAGGTCCTCGGCGCGCTCGTGCGCCGGTACGGGCACTTCGACACCGCGGAGGACGCCACCCAGGAGGCGCTGCTCGCCGCCGCCACCCGCTGGCCCGCCAACGGGCTCCCGGACGACCCGAAGGCGTGGCTGATCACCGTGGCGTCCCGCCGGCTGACCGACCTGCTGCGCGCCGAGCAGGCCCGGCGTCGCCGGGAGGACGGGGTGGCCCGGGAGGCGCCGGCGGACCGCTGGGTGGCGCCGCCGGCCGACAGCACGCCCGACGACGCCGACGACAGCCTCGTCCTGCTGTTCCTCTGCTGCCACCCGTCGCTGCCGCCGGCCGGCCAGATCGCGCTGACCCTGCGGGCCGTGGGCGGGTTGAGCACCGCCGAGGTGGCCCGGGCGTTCCTCGTGCCGGAGGCGACCATGACCCGGCGGATCACCCGGGCCAAGCAGCGCATCCGGGACAGCGGGCTGCCGTTCGCCCCGCCGGCCGGCCCGGAGCGGGCCGCCCGGCTCGACGCCGTGCTGCACGTGCTCTACCTGATCTTCACCGAGGGATACGCGAGCACCGCCGGGGAGCGGCTGCACCGTCCGGACCTGTGCGCCGAGGCGATCCGGCTGGCCCGGTTGCTGCACCGGCTCACCGACGACGCGGAGGTCGCCGGGCTGCTGGCGTTGATGCTGCTCACCGACGCGCGTACCCCGGCCCGGACCGGTCCGGACGGGACGCTGGTGCCGATGGCCGAGCAGGACCGCCGGTGCTGGCGGGCCGACCGGATCGCCGAGGGGACGGCGCTGGTCGCCGCGACGCTGCCCCGGGGCGCGGCCGGGCCGTACCAGCTCCAGGCGGCGATCGCCGCGCTGCACGACGAGGCGCCCAGCGTCGAGGCGACGGACTGGCCGCAGATCGTCGCGCTCTACGAGATGCTGCTGACGCTGCACGACAACCCGGTGGTCCGGCTGAACCACGCCGTGGCGGTGGCCATGGCGCGCGGTCCACGGGCCGGCCTGGCGCTGCTCGACGCGCTGGGGACCGACCGCCGGGTCGCCGACGACCACCGCCGCCACGCGGCCCGGGCGCACCTGCTGGAGCTGGCCGGAAAGCCGGACGCGGCCCGGGCGGCTTACCTGACGGCGGCCCGCCGGTCGATGAACCTGGCCCAGCAGCGCTACCTGCACGCCCGGGCGGCCCGGCTCGGCGGTTGAAGGGCGGTCGGTCCACCGTCGGTTTCCACGAATCGCCGGCGCACTGAGGCGGGCGCTCCGGGTGGGGCGCCTGCGGTGTGGGCGGGCCTCTAGTCCAGGCCGCGCATGATGTGCGGTTCGCCGTCGTCGTCGCCGAAGCAGCGGTGCAGCGTCTGCGCCCGGGCCCACAGGTCCAGGCTGCTCGGCGGGCCGACGGGCGGTGGACCGGCCGGCGTGCTCAGCACGGGGGCCTCGTCCGGCGGAACCTTCGAAGCGATGTCGTCGGTCATCTCCGCCCCTTTCGTCGTACCCCCATGCTCGTCCTCGGACGTCACAGCCGCATCTCCCGGGCTGCGCCGCCGTGGACGGCGGCCGGGTCCGACTGCTGGTCGGGGGCGCTTACCCGCCGGGGCCGGGCCGGTAACCCGTACTCCGGTCACCGTAGCGGGCGGGACCGGGCGGCACAGCGGGTTTCTGCGCTCAGCCGTGGGCGTCGAGGAGCCGGTCGAGGTTCGACGCCGTGCTGATGAGGGAGAGGTGGCTGAACGCCTGCGGGAAGTTGCCGGCCTGCTCCCCGGCCGGGGTGATCTCCTCGGAGTACAGGCCGAGCTGGCTGCTGTAGGTGAGCATCTTCTCGAAGGTGAGCTGCGCGTCGTCGAGCCGGCCGGCCTCCGCCAGAGCCTGGACGTACCAGAAGGTGCACATGGTGAAGGTGCTCTCCTCGCCGGCGAGGCCGTCGGCGGTGGCGCCCGGGTCGTACCGGTAGACCAGGCTGTCGGAGACCAGCTCGCCGTCGATGGCCCGCAGCGTCGACTGCCACATCGGATCGGTGGGCGCCACGAAGCCGAGCGACGGCATGGCGAGCAGCGACGCGTCGAGGGTGTCCGTGGCGTAGTGCTGCACGAAGGCCCGGCGTCCGGGGTGGTAGCCCCACGTCATGATCTGCTCGTAGATCCGGTCGCGGGTCTGCGTCCACCGGCCGACGTCCGCGGGCCGACCGTGCCGGTGGGCCAGCCGGACGGCACGGTCGAGAGCCACCCAGGACATCAGCCGCCCGTAGGTGAAGTCCCGGCGGGCGGCGCGCGTCTCCCAGATCCCGTCCTCGGGCTGATCCCAGTGCGCGCAGAGCCAGTCCACCATCCGGACCAGGTTCCGCCAGCCCTCGTAGGAGCCCTTCAGGCCGTGCTCGTTGGCGAGGTGCAGGGAGTTGAGCATCTCGCCGTAGATGTCGAGTTGCAGTTGGTCCGCCGCGCCGTTGCCGATCCGCACCGGCGCGGATCCCCGGTAGCCCTCGAAATGGTCGAGCACCTCCTCGGCGAGGTCCGGTGAGCCGTCGACGCGGTACATGACCTGCAGCGGCACGCCATCTGCCTCGGCGTCGCGGATCCGGTCCTCGACCCAGTGCTGGTAGCGCCAGGCCTCGTCGGTGAAGCCCAGGCTGAGCAGGGCGTGCACCGAGAAGGACGCGTCCCGGATCCAGGTGTAGCGGTAGTCCCAGTTGCGTTGGCCGCCCACCCGCTCCGGCAGCCCGGCGGTGGGCGCGGCGATCAGCGCGCCGGTCGGCGCGTACGTCATGAGCTTGAGGGTCATGGCGGAGCGCTCGACCATCTCCCGCCACCTGCCGTGGTAGCAGGAGCGGCCGAGCCAGCGTCGCCAGAAGTCGCGGGTGTGTTCGAGCAGCTCACGCGCCTCCTCCGGCGGGTAGGGACGCGGCGGGTGCGGGCATCCCGTCTCGACGACGACGCCACCGGCCTCCCCCTCGTGCAGGGTGGCGACAAGGTGGACACCGTCCGCGGTGCTCTCGCGCTCGTGCTCGTCGGACAGACGCTCGGCGTACCGGATCGGGCTCACGGTGAGGGCCTGCCCGGGAGCGCGGAAGACGACGCCGGACGGGTGCTTCTCCAGCTCGGGCCGGTCCCGGCCGTAGTTGAACCGGGGGCGGCACTCGAATCTGAACCGCATGCTGCCGCGGACCACCCGCACCATCCGGACCAGGCGGTGGTGGTCGGTGGCCTGAGCGCCCGCCACGGGCATGAAGTCCAGCAGCTCGCCCACCCCGTCCGGGCTGAGGAAGCGGGTGATGAGGATCGGGGTGCCCGGCAGGTAGAGCTGCTTGCTGGTGTAGGCGACACCGTCCGGTGTGATCTGGAAGTGGCCGCCGCGGCGGCGGTCGAGCAGGCCGCCGAAGATGCTCGGCGAGTCGAACCGGGGTGCGCAGAACCAGTCCAGCGTTCCGTCCCGGGCGATCAGCGCCGCCGTCTGCAGGTCACCGATGAGGCCGTGGTCCTCCACCGCGGGGTACGAGTCCACCGGGACCTCCCACCTCGTCTCGCCGTTGCTCCCGGCGTCTACCCCGGTCCCGTCGCCACACACCTGACCACCCCGGCGGCTCGCCCGGTAAGGGACGGGAAGCGGCGTCCGTCCGGTTCCGGTCATCCACTGTTCACGGAACTTGATCTAGACCGTCACTTCCATCTCTGTCTATATGGATGCCAACACCTGGCAATCCCATCCGGATGGAGTCCCATGTCCCGCACGCTGCGCGCCACGGCCATCAGCCTCGCCGCGATCCTGGCCGCCACCCTCGGCCTCACCCACTCCGCCTCGGCCGCCGGCTACTCCGCCTCCCTCACCACCGCCGTCGCCGGCCTCCCAGTCGCCACCGAGGTCCGCACCGGCTACAGCCGTGACCTCTTCCCACACTGGATCGACGCCGACGGCGACGGCTGCAACACCCGCAACGAGGTCCTCTACGCCGAGGCCACCACCAAGCCCACGATCAGCGGCACGTGCACCCTCTCAGGGGGCCGCTGGTACTCCTACTACGACAACGCCTACTGGACGCTCACCGGCGACCTCGACATCGACCACATGGTCCCGCTCGCCGAGGCCTGGGACTCCGGCGCCCGCAACTGGACCACCAGCCGCCGGCAGGCGTACACCAACGACCTCGGTGACTCCCGCGCACTTGCCGCCGTCACGGACAACGTCAACCAGGCCAAGGGCGACCAGGACCCGGCCACCTGGATGCCGTCGTACGCCTCGGCCCGCTGCCGCTACATCGGCGAGTGGGTCGCGGTGAAGGTGCGGTGGCGCCTCAGCGTGGACAGCGCGGAGAAGAGCGCCCTGACCAGCTGGGCGAACAACTGCCCCGCCGCCACCATCTCCGTCACGTACGCGTACTGACGATCCGGATCCGGGAGAGTCACCGTGCCGGCGGCCCTCCCGGATCGCGTCCGCCAGATCGTCACACCCGTCAGGCAGGGTGGTGGCGCCGGCGCGTGCCGGGCTCGAACCCGGGAGGGCAACCGTGGCGGTCACCGCCGATGACCTCGATGCGGCACTGTCCAGCGTCGTCGCCGTCCTACGACCGGCGACCGGCCGGGACTGGTCGGCGCGGGCGGGCACCGTGGAGTGGGACTGCTGGCACACCGCCGAGCACATCGGCGACTGCCTGCTGTCGTTCGCCGCTCAGCTCGTGGCCCAACCCGAGAAGCGGTACGTGCGCTTCATGGCCAGCGCCGACACCGACGCATCCGCCGACGAGACACTGGAGTTCGCCGAGGCCGGTGGCCGCATCCTGGCCGCCATCGTCCGCACGTCCGGCCCGGCCGTGCGGGCCTACCACCCCAGCGGCCGAGCCGATCCGGAGGGCTTCGCCGCGATGGGGTGCGCGGAGACGCTGCTGCACGGCGACGACATCACGCAGGGCCTCGGTCTGGCCCTCGATCCGCCCCGCGACGTGTGCGCCCGGGTCCTCGCCCGGCTGTTCCCGGAAACGGCGCAGGACCTCACCGGGGTCGACCCGTGGGCGGCGCTGCGGTGGTCCACCGGCCGGATCGCGCTGCCCGGACGCCCCCGGCTCACGCAGTGGGCCTGGCGAGGGGCTCCGCTCGACTCAGGCGATGAGCAGGCGTAGGCCGAGCTCCGCCACGCCGGCATCGACGAGGTCACGGTTGCGTTCCGCCCACCGGCCCGACGCGAGGTCGGCGCGGAGGCTGCGCACCGCCCGCTGCTCGGCGTCCGGCCCGACCCTGGCCCAGACCGACACCCCGCGACGGACGCTCTCCTCCAGGTACGCCTCGGGCCGGCGCCAGTACGCCTCGAAGAAGCCGTCGACGCAGTCCCACGGGATGGGCACCCGCTCCACGCGGGCTCCGATCGCGTCGGCCAGCTCGGTCAACGAAGGCCGGCCGGCGACGAGGTCCGCGGCCTCGGGCAGGTAGTCGCGGGTGAGCCAGAACCGGTGAAGCCACCCGGCGTCGCTGGTGTCGTGCGTGAACACCACCACGCGCCGGGCGACGCGCCGCATCTCGCGCAGGCCCGCGACCGGGTCCTGCCAGTGGTGGATGGTGGCGAACGCCATCGCCGCGTCGAAGGACCGGTCCTCGAACGGCAGGCTCTCCGCGGCGGCGGCCACGCACGGCGCCGCCCCCGCGGGGCGCTGCGCGCGCATGAGCGCCGACGGCTCCACCGCAGTGACGTCGCGGTCGGTGGGCTCGTAGGAGCCCGTGCCGGCCCCGACGTTCACGACCGTCCGCGCCGCGCCGAGCGCGGCCCAGACCTGCGCGGCGATCCGCGGCTCGGTCCGGCGCGTCACGGTGTACGTGGCGCCGATGCTGTCGTACAACTGCGCACCGGACATGTGGCCGCCCCCGGGTTCGTCACCGGCCCACGCCGCGCACGGGCCTGGCATCGCCTGCCCGGAGGATAGGTCACGAATGCGCCGGACGGGGCCCCACAGGACCCGGACCCGGGCCGGCGTCGCCGCCACGACACCGCGCCACCGTCATCGAGCTGCCCGCGCCCCGGTGGTCGCCGTGGGCTGTCCTTCGGCGCCGAACCACCTGGCCAGCGCGGCGTCGAGGGTCCGCTGATCCTCGCCGACCCACGCCACATGCCCGTCCGGGCGCAGCAGTACCGCCGGCACGTCCAGCTCGTCGCCGACGCCGGCGACGCGGTCCACCCGGTCGGCCCAGCCGTCCACCGACAGCCGCCCGGTCCGGTCGAGCAGCAGCCCGCCGCCGGCGCGCATCAGTTCGAACAGGCGCCCGTGTTCCAGCCGGACGTCACGCAGCCGCCGGCCGAGCAGGGAATGGCCCGCACCGAAGTCGTACCGGATGCCGATGGCGGTGACCTTCTCGATGAGGAACCGGTTCACGTCGTCGAAGTCCATCAGCTGCGCCAACAACCGCCGAACCGCCTGCGGCCCGGGCTCGTTGGTCGTCAGCTCCATCTGGGCACGGGTGTTGTCCAGCACGTCGGCGGCCACCGGATGCCGCTCGGACTCGTAGCTGTCCAGCAGACCCTCCGGCGCCCAGCCGTTGACGGCGGCGGCCAGCTTCCAGCCCAGGTTGAACGAATCCTGGATCCCGAGATTGAGCCCCTGCCCACCCATGGGCGGGTGGACGTGCGCGGCGTCCCCGGCCAGAAACACCCGCCCGACCCGATAGCGCTCGGCCTGCCGGGTCGCGTCACCGAAGCGCGACAGCCAGCGGGGCGAGTGCACGCCGAAGTCGGTGCCGGCGTACGCGCGCAGCTGCTGCTTGAACTCCTCGAGCGTCGGCGGCACCGAACGGTCCTCGGCCACGCCGTCGGCGGGCACGACCACCCGGAACACCCCCGGCCTGCCCGACGGCCCGATCCCGAACCGCTTCTCGGTCCTGCGCACCTCGGTCATCACCTCGGTGATGTCGGCCGGGGATGCCGTCACCTTCATCTCGCCCAGCAGCGTGTCGATTCGCGACGGCTCGCCGGGGAATCCGACCCCGAGCAGTTTGCGCACCGTGCTGCGCCCACCGTCGCAGCCGACGACGAACCGCGCCCGCAACGGCGCCGCGCCATCGCCGACGTGGACGGTCACACCGTGGTCGTCCTGCTCCAGCCCGACCACGGGACAGCCCCGCCTGATCTCGGCCCCGACCTCCGCCGCATGGTCGGCGAGCAGCCGGTCGGTGAGCGTCTGCGGAATGCCGAGCACATAGCCGTGCGCGGTGTCCAGCCCGGCGGGAGCGGGCTTTTCCAGGCCCGCGAAGAATCCCCGGACGGCGCCGGGAACGATGGGATACGGCGTGCCGTTGTCAAGGAACCGCTCCAACAGCCCCCGCTGATCCAGCACCTCGATACTGCGTACGTGCAGCCCGAGCGACCGCACGAACGGCGGCGGCTCGGCCTCCCTCTCCAGCACGAGCACGTGGACGCCGTGCAGACGCAGTTCGCTCGCCAGCATCATGCCGGTGGGTCCGCCGCCGGCGACGATCACATCGAACATGGTTCCCCCTGGTGTGCCGCATTCGTGCGCCCGGCCGACCACTGTGCGCCACGACGGGGGTCTTGCCGCAAGCCCGGGGGTGCGATATACGTTAATAGTGGCAAGGAGTTCTCCTCCTTGCCTTTCGCCGTTTTCAGGCCTCTGATCGGCCGCGCGGCCAGCTGCCGTCGGCGTCGCGATGATCAGGTACGCGCCGCACGGGAGCCGGCGGCATTCCTCAGGTAACCGCTCCCCCGCCGACTCGGGTGGCGGGCGGTCAGGAACCGGCTGGCATCGCCACCTGGAGCAGGCGCACCGCGCGTCCGCTCGCCAGGTAACCGCGCCCAGGTGGACCGGTGAGGTACTGGTCCGGTTCCAGTGCGACGTGGTGCGCCAGGGCCACCGTACGGCTCTCGGGGGCCAGCAGGAGGCGGGCCCCGCTGGCCACCGCCGTGTTGGCCAGGTGCGCGCCGGGGCCGGGGAAGCCGGTCAGGACCGGGGTGGCGTCCCCGGCCAGCACGAGCGCACGGCTGCCCCGGGCGGCCGGCTGGGCGATCTCCTCCAGAAGGGTCGGCGTGCTGGCGAAGCCCTGCTCGGTGGGAAGCACGGCCACATGTTCGACGTCGTCCACCACCACCGCGAACCGGGCGGTTCCGACGGTGGCGGCGGCGGCCCGCAGGTCCGCGTCCTGGATCGCCCCGCCGACGACCGTTCGCAGAGCCGGGTGTTCGGCGAGCAGCGCCGGCAGCGGTGACCGGGGCGGGGCGACCGCCAGCACGCCGACGCCCCGCCGGAGCAGCCCGTGGGCCAGGGTCGCGAGGCTCGTGCTACGCCCGGCCCCGGGCGGGCCGGAGACCAGCAGCACATGCGGCCCGCTGTCGAAGAGGTCGATACCGGCGGCGGTCCCATCGTCCGCCGCGCGCCCCAGCGGAACCCAGGTGGGCGACGGCGGCGGGTCGGGCAGGGACAGCCCGCCGATGCTCACCCGGGCCGGCAGGGCGGGGAACCGCCGTGGGAGGCGGTCGGGCTCGACCGGCCGAGCGGCCCGCCGGGCCGCGTCGACCAGTTGGGCGGCGGGCTGGTCGGGCAGGCAGATCTGGAGGTGACGCCCGGTGCCGGCGTCGATCGCGCGGCCGGGCAGTGCCGGTGGGCTCGTCGTCGCGGAGCTCAGGTGCGCGCGACGGGTGTCCTCGTTGGGGAACGGCAGCAGCAGCCGCCGGTTGTACAGGGTGGGGAGTTTGTGGTTGAGCATGTCGTGGCCGCCGATCGGCACCACGTGCACCCCGAGCGGCGCGCCCACGGCGATGACGCCCCGCAGCATGGTCAGCAGGGTGGACTCCACGAAGTCGGGACGGCTGTGGTCCTCGAAGTGTTCCCACCCGTCGATGACGACGACGATCCGGGGTGGTGGCGCGTCGGCGTTCCCGCTCCTGCCACGCCGCTGGGTCTCCCGGTCGAGCCAGGTGACGAGCCGGCGGATCCGGTCGGGCTCGGCCGGGGTGAAGACGCCCCCGCAGTGGGGCAGGCCGGCGAAGTCGGCGAGCCCGCCGGGGTGGCGCTCGATGACGTAGAGGTGGGCCCGATCAGGACCGAACCGGGTGACCAGGCCGGCGATCAGGGTCTTGGCGAAAGTCGTCCGCCCCGACTGCGCTCCACCGGCGACCATGAGCCGGTCGGCCGCGTCGACATCGAGGAATGCCACCGGCTGCGCCTGCCGGGTCGGCTCGTCGGCCAGCCCGTACGGGGCGGCGCCGGCCGGCGGCTCCTCGGTCCGCAAGAGCGGCAGGTCGGCCAGGGTCAGCGACGCGGGCAGCGGCGGCAACAGCGGCCGGAACGGGGCCGACAGGCCGGCCACCCGGCCGGCCTCCTCCACGGCGGCGATCGCACGTTCCTGGTCGGTGGGGCCGTCCCCGCCGCCTCGGGCGCCATCGTCCGGCCGTGGGGCGCCCAGGGCCGCCCATTCGAGGGGACGAACGGTGACCGGGTCCATGACCGACGGGGGCGGGTCGCCCAGGTAGCCGGACTGGAACTCCTGCGGCACCCGACTTTCGCCCGTGGTGCAGAAGATCATGCCGCGTCCCCGGAGCGTACCGGGGATGGTGGCGGCGTCCGGCACGCCGAGCACCTCCGTGCTGTCGGCCGCCTCGTTCTGGCGGAGGCTGATCCGCAGCGAGACGTTGTTCTTCAGCTCCGGCGAGAGCTTGCCCTGCAACGACTGGGTGGCCAGCACGAGGTGCATCCCGAGCGAGCGGCCCTTGGCGGCGACGTTCACCAGCTCCCGGACGAAGTCCGGGGTGGTGTCCAGCACCCGGGCGAACTCGTCGAAGACCAGCACGAGTCTGGGCAGCGGGGGCAGGTCCGCTCCGGCCCGACGCCGGTCCCAGTACCGGTCGATCTCCCCGTCGTACCGGGCCAGCAGGAACTCCCGCCGGCTCACCTCGGCACGGATGGACGCCAGCACGCGGGCCGCTGCGGCCTCGTCGAACACGTCGGCGGCGCTCTCCCCCGTGGACCTGATGAGCGCGACGACATGGGGACACCGCTCGAAGGGCAGGAAGGCGCTGCCGCCCTTGAAGTCCACCAGGACCAGGTTCAGCTCGTCGGGCCGGTTCGCCAGCAGCAACGCGGTGACCAGCGTCTGCAGCAGAACACTCTTGCCCGCGCCGGTGGCCCCGCCGAGCATGGTGTGCGGCCCCTGTCCGGCCAGGTCGACGTGGACCGGACCGTGGGCGTCCGCGCCCAGCACCACCCGCGTACGCGGCCCCTGCCCGTCACCCCACCCGGCCAGCACCCCGTCGGCGTCGGGTGCGGCCATGCCGAGCAGGTCGAGCAGTCGTACCCGGTCGGGGATGGCGTGCTGCGCCGCCGCGAGGGTCGCTCGGTCCCGCAACGGGGCAAGCGACCGGGCGAGCCGGTCGGCGGTGGCCTCGTCGAAGGCGTGCGGCTTCGCCCGCACCGGCGGCTCCCCGCTGTCCCGGGTCAGGGTGACGGAACGGGCGGAAAGCTCACACAGACCCCGGCACTCGTTCATGCCGTGCCGATCGGCGCAGATCACGTACACCCCGACCGCCGGGCCGTCGCGCAGCACCTCGTCCATGCCCGGTAGCTTGCGCAGCGCGAGCGCCCCGTCGAGCACGACGACCACCTCGTCACCGGGCCGGTCCGCTGCGCCCGTTGCCTGTGGAGCGCGCCGGGCCAGGACCAGCCGGCGCAGTTCCTCCACCCGGGCCGCCCGGGTCTGCGCGGTGTTGCCGATCCGGCACGGGGCGGTGGCGCCGGGACCCGCGTCGACGTGCGGCAGCCAGCGGGCCCAACCCAGCCGGTCGGCCGGCCCGGCCGTGAGGAGATAGAGCCGCAGATCGTCCGGGCCGCGCAGGGTGGCGAGTTGGATCAGCAGCCACCGCAGCATCCCGTCGACGGGCTCCGCGTCCCCGACCACGCCGAGCACACCGACGGCCCGCAGGTCCACGGTCACCGGCACGGCCGGCACCATCGGCGTCTCGAAACCGGGCCACGGCTCGCCCCGCACCGTGACCGAGGCCGGCCGGTCGGCGGTGCCGACCCGCAGGGTCAGCCCGTGTGGGGAGCTGCTCCGGCGGGTCCACACCTCGGGCCGTATCCCGGTGGCCAGCTCGGTGATCCGCTTCGGTGCGGGCGCCAACCGGCGTGCGGCGGCCTGTTCCGCGCTCACCTGGGCGGCGATCGTCTCCTCCACCGCCTGCTTCGCGTCGGTGAAGGCCTGCTTCCGCTGCTTCTCCTGCTTCTCCTCGTCGGAGCTCATCCACACGTAGCCGAGGACACCCGCCGCCGCGCCGAGCCAGACCATCGGCTCCTGGGTCACCAGCGCCGCCGCCACGGCCACCCCGGCGCCCAGCAGGGAGAACCGGGCACTGCCCCGGGCCGCGGGCTGCTGCGTCGGCAGGGTCACCTCCACGCTCGGCACGGCCGGCGCCACCTCGAAGGCCCGGTCGAAGTCCAGCCGCCCGTCCGGGGCGCGGACCACCCGCAGGCCGCCGCTCGGGGCCGGCGTCCAGCGCAGCTCGTCGGCGCCGACCCGCAGCAGGGCACCGGGACCCAGCCGGGTCTCCCCCGTGAGGCGTGCGCCGCGCAGGAACGTCCCGTTGCTGGATCCGGCGTCGCGCACGTCCACGGTCCCGTCGGCGTGGACGTGCAACTCGGCGTGCGCGCGGCGGGAGACGTCCCGGTCCCGCAGCGGTACCGCGGCCGTCGAATCACGGGCGATGACGTGCCGCCCCGGCGCAAGGGCTACCCGGAGGCCGGCGTCCGGGCCGCCGAGCACCTCCAGCACACCCACGGCGCCGCCGGAAACCGGGCGACTGTCCGGGCCGGGCGCACCGACGCTGACGACGCAACCGGGTACGAGCGGGCTCCGCGCGACGGTGCTCGCCGGATCCAACCGGGTCGCGCCGACGAAACAGGCGCGGCCGGCCGCGGCAACCGGCAGGGCCGCGAGCACCGAGCCGACGCTGCCGCCCGGGGTCGCGGTGATCTCGACGTCCCGGCTCACCCCGGTCCGGGCGTCCCGGACGGTCAGTCGCAGAATCACCGATCAGCCTTCCGGGGCGAAGGTCCACAACCGCACGCCGTCGTCACCGGCGCACGCGACGCTCCGCCCGTCCGGGCTCATCGCGAGCGACGAGCAGTCCACCCCGTCCCACCGGAACAGGTTCGCGCCCAGCGTCCGGATGCGGCGCCCGGTCGTCGTCCGCCAGATCCGGACGTCGCTGAGACCACCGGTGGCGAAGAGATCACCGGGCCCGAACGCGGCCGCCTCGACGTAGTCATCGACCTGCAGGGTGGCCACGATCCGGTCGGTGCCGGGGTCGCGGATCAGCACGGACCGGTCGGGCTGCATCGTCGCGGTGGGCGGGAACACGCCCCCCGCCCGAGCACTCCGGCCGGTGCCGGTCTGCCAGAAGTGGCGCCCGCCGTCCCGGTCGATGCCGAGCAGGACGCGACCGTCCGCGCTGAACCGGATCGCGTCGAGCATTCTGTTCTCGCCGGCGAGCGGGACCGGCTGGCGATCGCCCAGCCGCCACAGTGCGGCCTCCCAGTACTTCAGCGCGGCGACCAGGGCGCCGTCTGGACTGAACTGCACCGAGGTGATCCTGCTCTCGTCGGAGTCGCGGAAGGTGGCCACCGCCCGCCGGGTGGCGACGTTCCACACCGCCACGCCGCCGTCCTCGTCGCCGCTCGCCAGCAACGTCCCGTCCCGGTTCAGGGCCAGCGCGGTGACAGTGCGGCCGACACCGAGTACCGCCACCTTCCGGTGGGTCGCGGCGTCCCACACGGTGACCGTGCCGTCGGCGGAACCGGCCAGCGTCCTGCCGTCCGGGGCGTAGGCGACCAGGGCGGCCTCCTCCCCGGTCAGCGTGACCAGGTGCTCGTTCTGCTGCCGGTAGTAGAAGGTGCCGCCGAGCAGCGCCAGGCACAGCAGGATCCACAGCACCAGCTTGCCGCGCGGGGGCCCGACGGGCGGTGTCTTCACCGGGGCGCTGTCCGCGCCGGCCGGCCGGACGGCGACCTCCTCCGGAACGACGGCGAGAACGGCGGCCCGCACCTCGTCCGCGCCGGCCTGCACATCGCCGACCGGCCACCGCGGCCCCCGGCCGTACTGCGGCCGCAGGAAACCCTTGAACGGCGGTTTCGCGAGCACCGGGACGGGAGCACCGACGGCGATGTCGACGGCGAGCCGGCTCCGGTCGGCCGGCGCGCCGGGCGCCGGAACGACCAGCACCTCCGCGACCTGCCGCCACTCCAGCCGCACCGGGGCGACGGGCGTCGGCTGCGGCGTGCCGTCCGTGCGGATGAGCAACCCTTCCTCGGTGGCCGTCAGCGACCCCTGCCACGGCGAGCGGATGGCGGCCAACCCGGCGCCCCAGAGGACCATGCCGCCCACGACCACCATCAGGAGCGGCGCGCCGGCCGTGGCGTAGAGCAGGAACCACGCCACGCCCCCGGACACCACGAACATGCCCAGCGCGGCGGCGCGGTCGCGGCGGCGGAACGAGGCCGGGGGCAGGACCCGGAACGTCTCGCCCTCCTCCGGCGTCCCGCCCGTCCGGCGCGGCCTCGGCACCACCCGGGACGACATCGCCGTGGCCGGGCCGTCGCCGTGGTGGCCGGTGGGCTCCTGCTCCCAGGACTCGCGGCCCGGCCGCGCCGGCCCGTCGGTGCCCTGGGACGGGTCCGTGCCCCGCTCCTCGTCGGCGGGGGCGGCGGCACCGGCGCGAAGGAGGTCGCGGGCCCGCTCCAGGGTCATCCGGTCGGCCGGATCGCGCGTCAGCAGCCCCGTGATCACCGTGGACAGCGGCGGATCGCAGCGCGGGGCGGGCAGGTCGTCGTGGAGCACGGCGTGGATCGTGGCGGCGGTCGACCCGCGGTCGAACGGGCCCTGTCCCTGCACGGCCTCCCACAGTGTCACCCCGAGCGCCCACAGGTCGGTCCCCGGGGTGGGCTGCGCGCCGTGGAACAGCTCCGGCGCGAGATAGCCCGTCGAGCCCATGATCCCCTCGCGGGTCAGCCGGGCCTCGTCGACGGCTTGGGCGATGCCGAAGTCGACGAGCTTCACCTCGTCCCCGTCGAGCAGCATGATGTTGGCGGGCTTGACGTCCCGGTGCACCACCCCGGTCGCGTGGGCGGCGACCAGCGCGTCGATGATCCGCAGCGCGATCACGGCGGCCCGGCTCGGTGGCACCGCGCCGTCGCGCAGAACGTCGGCGAGGGTCGGCGCCGGCACCAACTCCGAGACGATGTAGACCGCCTCGTCCTCGTCCGCCGGCACCACGTCGTGGATGGCGACCACGCCAGGATGGCTGATCCGCCCGGCGGTCCGCGCCTCCCGCAGCGCCCGCCGCGCGAACACCTCCCGCTCGGCCTCGGGCAGAGCGGCCGGCGGCCGGATCTCCTTGACCGCGACGGGGCGGCCGATCAACTCGTCGGTCGCCCGCCAGACCACGCCCATCCCACCGCGGCCGAGCACGCCGGTGAGCCGGTATCGCCCGGCCACGAGCCGCTGCGAGGTCCCGGGCTCCCGCACACCCACTCCTTGCCACCGGGTTTACAGTCACTGTGGACAGTACCCGGACGGGGAAACGGGTGATGCCCCCAGCAGGCCCCACACGGCCCGTTCGGCACGGATCCCCGCGGACGAGGAGGCGGGCGGCGCGGATGGCTGATCGGTTCGTCTTCGATCCGGAGGGCGCGGCCCGGCTGGCGCAGCGGGTGAAGGCCGCCAGGTCCGACGCCTCCCACCGGCCGGCCACGAGCGCAGGCCCCAGCGGCACCCCGGAAATCGACGCGGCCATGCAGGAATTCACGAGGGCCGCCACCGTCGTCCACACCGCGCTGTCCGGCTCGCTGGAACGCCTGGAGCTCTGGCTGGACGCCGTCGCCGCCGGCCAGCTCTCGCTCGACGAACGCCTCGGCGCATCCCTGCCTGCCGATCACACCACGAGAAGGAGCGACACATGACGGACGTGAACGTCGGCTACGACGGCCTGCAGCGGGCCGCCGCCCAGCTCAAGACCGGGCAGACCGACATGACCCAGCAGCTGCGCGCCCTCAAGTCGATGATCGACCGACTGACCGAGAGTGAGTTCCGCACCCGGCTCGCCTCGGGCCGGTTCCGGGACTCCTACCAGCAGTGGAGCACCGGCGCGCAGAACATGATCGACGGGCTCGAAGGCATGTCCACCTTCCTCAACGAGGCGGTCCGCCAATACCAGGACCTGGACAACAACCTCGCCGGCGGCCTCGGCTGAACCGTGGCGGAGGACTGGCGGGTCATCGATCTGAACAGTGACCCCACACCCGCCTCACCCGAGCACTTCCGAGCCCTGGCCAAGAAGCTGACGGAACGCGGCCAGGGGGCCCAGAAGGTCCGCGAGCGGCTGGCCGAGACCGCCATGCTGCGCATCGGCATCCGGCTCTCCGGCGAGTACGCCGAGGCCCTCGACAAACGGCTCACCGCGCTACCCGCCGAGGCGGACCGGCTCGTCGTCGCGTACCAGGCCTGCGCGCAGGCGCTCACCGTCTATGCCGAGGAACTGCAACAGGCCCGAACAGCTACGCGCAACGCCCTGCGGCAGGGCACCGAGGCGGACCGGTCCTACCGACAGATGCTCGGCACGTTCTGCGAGATCGTGTCGCTGACCCTCACCGGCCCCGGCCTCTGGCGTGGCCTGAACACGCAGACCGCCGCGCGGTGGTGCCAGCGGCTCCCGCCAGACCGGTGGCAGGCCGCCATGCAGGTCGCGCAACGAGCGGGCTACTGGGAGGAGACCCGGCAGTTCCACGGCCGGGTCGCGATCCAGGCCGCCGAGTTCCACCGCGCGGCCGTGCTCCGGTGCGTGACCAGAATCCGGGAGGCCGCACCCACTGCCCCGGCGCCGGCACCCGCCGCAGGGACCGTGGCGCGGCCCCAGGGACCGCACCGCGGGGGCAGCCGGCCCGCCATCGAGGGCGGCGCCGACGCGCAGCGTCCCCAGAACGACCCGGAGCTGGACAAGAAGGACCCGCAGACGCTGGAGGAGATCGCCAAGGCGCGCAAGCAGATCGCCGGTCAGCTCCAGGACATGGTCGACGACGCGTGGGACCACGTCGACCAGAACCGGGACTCGATCCTCCAGCAGGAGGGCTACCAGCGGCAGCGGGAGAAGCTCATCGAGAAGGGCTACCCGGAGGA
>NZ_JBEXLM010000051.1:0-28460 GCF_040609975.1 Micromonospora sp. NPDC004551
CACCAGCACCAACCTCCTCACCGCCGCCCAGGCCGGCCACGACACCGGCCTGCGCTGCTGGGCCTTCACCGGCCCCGCCCCCAACCCGCTCGCCGGGTCCTGCCACGAGACCCTCGCCATCGACTCGCCGGACAGCCAGGTCGTGCAGGAGCTGCACCTGGTCGCCACCCACGTGCTCTGCGAGTACGTCGACCGGGCGCTGTCGGCGGCGCTCGCCGCGCGCGCGGCGGACCCGACGCCGGCCGACACGGTGCGCGCCGGTGTCGAGGTGGTGCTCGGCGACGGCCCGGACGGGAAGGTGCAGGCCCGATGAGGAGGTCGAGCATGACGGGACCCGTGGTGGTGCTCGGTGACACGCTGCTGGACCGGGACGTCGAGGGGGTGGTCAACCGGCTCTGCCCGGACTCTCCGGTGCCCGTGCTGGAGGAGACCGCGTACGTCGACCGTCCCGGTGGCGCCGGCCTCGCGGCCGTCTTCGCCGCCGCGCAGGGCGCCGAGGTCGCGCTGGTCACCGCGGTCGCCGACGACGCCGGCGGGGCCCGGCTGGGCACCCTGCTCGCCGCCGCCGGCGTGCAGCTGTACGCGCTGCCGCTGGCCGGCGCAACCCCGGAGAAGATCCGGCTGCACGCCCGCGGTCGGGTGCTGCTGCGCCACGACCGCGGCGGGCCGGCCGGCGACCCGGGCGAGCCGAGCGAGGCGGTGCTGCGCCTGCTCGCCACCGCCTCCGCCGTGCTGGTCAGTGACTACGGCCGGGGTGTCGCCCGGCACCCGGCGCTGCGCGCCGCGCTCGCCGCGACCCGGGCGCCGGTGGTCTGGGACCCGCACCCGCGCGGCCCGGCCGCGGTGCCCGGGGTGAGCCTGGCGACCCCGAACGAGTCCGAGGCACGCGAACTGGCCAAGGCGCCGCCGGGCGCGTCCCGGCTGGTCACCGCGTCCCGGGGCGCCCAGGCGCTGCGCCGGCGCTGGCAGGCCGGCGCGGTGGCGGTGACCCTGGGCGGGGACGGCGCGCTGCTCTGCCACGCCGGCTCCACCCCGCTGGTGGTGCCCGCCCCGGCCGCCGAGGGGGACACCTGCGGGGCGGGGGACCGGTTCGCCGCCGCGGCCACCCTGGCCCTGGCCGGGGGCGCGCTGGTCTCCGAGGCGGTGCAGGAGGCGGTCGCCGAGGCGTCCGCGTACGTGGCCGGCGGGGGAGTGGCCACCGCCCTGCCCGCGCCGGTCCGGACCGCCGCCCCCGCGGTGGTCGTCGGCGGCGGGGACCGGATCGGCGCCGCCGCGGCCGGCGAGGTGGTGTCCCGGGTACGCGCGGCCGGCGGCACGGTGGTGGCCACCGGAGGCTGCTTCGACCTGCTGCACGCCGGGCACGTGGCGACGCTCCAGGCGGCCCGGCAGCTCGGCGACTGCCTGGTGGTCTGCCTGAACTCCGACGCCAGCGTTGCCGGGTTGAAGGGGCCGGAGCGGCCGGTCGTGCCGCAGGGCGACCGGGGCCGGCTGCTCGCGGCGCTGGGCTGCGTCGACGCCGTGCTGATCTTCGACGAGCCCACCCCGCACGCGGCGCTGTCCTGGCTGCGTCCGGACATCTGGGTGAAGGGCGGCGACTACGCCAGCGGCGGCGGCACGGAGACGCTCCCCGAGGCGGAGATCCTGGCCCGCTGGGGCGGGCACACGGTGGTCGTGCCGTACCTGGACGGCCGGTCCACCACCGACATGATCGCGGCGGCCCGGGCCGGGCGCGGCACGGCGGGCTGGCCGGCGTCCGGGGTCCCGGCGGTCGTCCGATCCACGGCGGAGGGAGCGGCATGAGCAGCAGTCCACCCGGGTCCGGCCCCACGGTCCTGGTGTCCGGCGGGTCGAGCGGGCTCGGTGCGGCGGTGGTCGCCGCGGTGGCGCGGGCCGGCGGCCGCCCGCTGGTGCTGGACCGGCAGCGGCCCGCCGACGGGGTGCCCTGGGCCGAGTGCGACCTGGCCGACACCCGGGCCGCCGAGGCGGCCACCCGCGACCTCGCGGAACGCTCCGGCGGGCTGGACGCCGTGGTCACCGCCGCCGGCATGGACGTGCCGGGGAAGCTGATCGACGTGCCGGCGGAGACCTGGGAACGGATCGTCACCGTGGACCTGCTCGCCACCGCCGCCGTGATCCGGGCCGCGCTGCCGTTCCTGGAGGCGTCCCGGGGCAGCATCGTCACCATCGCCTCCACGCTTGGGCTGAAGGCGGTCAGCGACGCGACCGCGTACTGCGCCGCGAAGTTCGGGGTGGTCGGATTCACCCGGGCGCTCGCCGCCGAGCTGGCCGGCGCCGTCGGCGTCACCCTGCTCATCCCGGGCGGCATGCGCACCGCCTTCTTCGACCAGCGGGACGCCCAGTACCGCCCCGGCCCGGACGCCGTGCTCAACGAGCCCGCCGACACCGCCGCCGCGGTGATGTTCGCCCTCTCCCAGCCGGCCGGCTGTGCCGTACGCGAGATGGTGGTCTGCGCCGAACAGGAGTCCTCGTACCCGTGATCCTGGTGCTGCGGGCGCTCGGCGTCGGCGACCTGGCCACCGCGGTTCCGGCGCTGCGCGGCCTGCGGGCCGGCTTCCCGGGCCGGGAGCTGGTGCTGGCCGCGCCCGCCTGGCTGGCGCCGCTGGCCGGGCTGACCGGGGCGGTCGACCGGGTGCTGCCCACCGCCGGGCTGACCGACCGCCCGGCGTGGCCCGGCCCGCCGCCGGAGGTGGCGGTCAACCTGCACGGGCGCGGGCCGCGGTCGCACCGGATGCTCGCCGCCGCCCGGCCGGGCCGGTTGCTCGCCTACCGCAGCGCCGAAGCCGGGCACCTCGCCGGTCCGGCCTGGGACGACGACGAGCACGAGGTGCGCCGCTGGTGCCGGCTGCTGCACTGGTACGGCCTCCCGGCCGACCCCGGCGACCTGGCGCTGCGCCGCCCGCCGGCCGCCGCCGTCCCGGCCGGGGCGACCCTGCTGCACCCCGGCAGCAAGATCCCCGCGAAGCGCTGGCCGGCGGACCGCTTCGTCGCGCTGGCCCGGATCCTCACCGCCCGGGGTCACCGGGTGGTGCTCACCGGTTCGGCCGACGAGCGGGACCTGGCCGTCCGGGTGGCCCGGGGCGCGGGACTGCCTCCGGAGGCGGTGCTCGCCGGCCGGACCGGCCTGGCCGAGCTGGCCGCCCTGGTGGCCGGCGCCCGGCTGGTGGTCAGTGGGGACACCGGTGTCGCCCACCTGGCCACCGCCTACGGCACCGCCTCGGTGGTGCTCTTCGGTCCGGTGCCGCCGGCGCACTGGGGCCCACCGCCCGACCGGCCCCGGCACCGGGTGCTCGGTGCCACGGGCGGCGACGCGCCGGGCCGGGATTGGGCCGGCTCCGGTGGGGTAGGAACGCACCCGACGTTGGCGGCCATCGAGGTCGACGAGGTGGTGGCCGCCGTGGACGAGGCGGAACGGGCGGTGCGGGTGTCCGGTGCGATTGCGGCGTAGTGATCCGGGCCGGCCGGGGTACGGGCGCCGGCGGCGCGGCAAGGGCTGGCTCTTCGTCGACGCGAAGGGCGAGCCGGTGCGCGAGCCCGACGAGCTGGCCCGGCTGCGCGAGCTGGTCATCCCTCCGGCCTGGCAGGACGTGTGGATCTCGCCGTACCCGAACGGGCACATCCAGGCCACCGGGATCGACGCCGCCGGGCGCAAGCAGTACCTCTACCACCCGAAGTGGCGGGAGAAGCGGGACGAGGCCAAGTTCGACCACGTCCTGGAGGTGGCGCACCGCCTGCCCGTGCTGCGCGACCGGGTCGAGCACGACCTCGGGCTGCGCGGCCTGCGGCGGGAGCGGATCCTGGCCACCGTCGCCCGGCTGCTCGACATGGGCACGTTCCGGGTCGGCAGCGACCAGTACGCCACCGGCGAGGACGCCACCTTCGGTGTCTCCACCCTGCGTCCCGAGCACGCCCGCTCGCGTGGCGGCTGCGTGGTCTTCGAGTTCCCGGCGAAGGGCGGCATCGAGCAGGTCCGCCGGATCGAGGACCCGGAGCTGTGCCGGGTACTGACCAACCTGCGCCGCCGGCGTCGGGCCGAGGAGCGCCTGTTCGGCTACTGGGACGGCCGGAGCTGGCGCGACGTGCGCAGCGACGAGGTCAACGACTACCTGCGGGACGCCAGCGGCGGGGAGATGACCGCCAAGGACTTCCGCACCTGGCACGCCACCGTGCTGGCCGCCACCGAGTTGGCCACGGTCGGCCCGCAGCGCTCCATGACGGCTCGTAGACGGGCGGTGGCGGCGGTCATGCGCTCGGTCGCCGAACTGCTCGGCAACACCCCCACGGTGGCCCGGACCTCCTACGTGGACCCGCGGGTGGTCGACCTCTACCACGACGGGGTGCTGGTGCCGGTGGAGCCGGACATGCCGCGCGAGGCCGCGGAGAAGGCCGTCCTGACGTTGCTGGAGGAGGAGGCGGCCTGACCGGCCCCGCCGTCGGTCCTGGGGGGAACGACGACGGCGGGGCCGGAAACCGGTGCGGGCCGCCGACGGCCGGGCCGTCCGGGGGCGCCACCGGGCGGCCGCCCGCGACAGAGTCGTCGCGGGCGCCTCGCCGCGGCCCCCCGATACGTGTGGGCCGTGCCGGTCGCCCGGCTGCCGGCCCGCAATCAGTATGTCGGGTCGGAGTTGACTGCGGACGCCGCCGTGTTGACGATCCGTGCCGATTCCAGGTGACGCGCCCGGTATGCCTGCGGGGTCTCCGTGTAGGCGGCCCGGAACGCCCGGCTGAAGTGGGCCTTGTCCCGGAAGCCCCACCGGCCGGCGACGAGCTGGATCGGCCGGTCGCCCAGCGCCGGGTCGGCGAGGTCCCGGCGGCACCGCTCCAGCCGCTCGTCCCGGATGTACGCCGCGACCGTGGTCTCCTCGGCCTCGAAGATCCGGTGCAGCGACCGTACGGAGATGTGGTGCGCGTCGGCGATCGACTGCGGGCTCAGCGCCGGGTCGCCGAGGTGCTGGCGGATGTGCGAGCGCACCTGGGCCAGCAGGGCCCGCCGCCGTACGTCGGTGGGCACCGCGTCCTCGGAGACCAGGTGCCGGCCCAGCAGGGTGGACACCAGGTCGAGCCCGACGCCGCCCAGCCGTTCCGCGTCCGCCGCGTGGTACTGCTCGGGGTGGCTGGTGAGCCGGATGAGGTAGTCGGCGAGCAGGGCCCCGATCCCCTCGGTGCCGGACATCCGGCCGGCGAACAGCGGGGCGAGCCGGCGATGGGTCAGGGGCAACGCTTCGTAGGGGATGAAGGCCACGATCGAGCTGACGGCCCGGTCCCCCTCGTCGCCGTGGTGGCTGAGCTCCTGTGGACGGGCACAGTCGTAGAAGGTGAAGTCGCCGGGGCGGCAGATCCCGCGTTGCCCGTCCTGGTCCGCGATGCCGGTGCCGGCGAGGGTCAGCGCGAGCACATAGTAGTCCGCGTCGGTGCGCTGGATCAGCTTCCGGGTCCGGATCCCGTCCAGCGACGGGTAACGGTGGCGGACCAGCTGCATCTGGCCCAGGTCGAGGAACTCCGACCGGGCCACGAAGTTGTCGGCGTGCTCGGTGCGTACCCGCATGAGCCCGGGCGTGCTGGCGAGCATGTCCAGCCACAGCCCGAAGCGGTCGGCGGCGGGCACCGCCTCCGTGTCGAAGACCTGCCGCTGCAGTTCCGTGTCCATGGGCGACCCCCCCGCGGTTCGTCATCCTCCATAGAGCACGACGCCCCACGGGGCCGAAAGTTGGCACCCGTGGGGCGTGACATATCCGTCATTGACGGATGTGAAATCTTCTGTTAACAGTCCGATCAGTCGTTGAGCACCTGGGCGAGCCGGTCGCGGAAACGCCGCTCCGAGTCGCTCACCACGTCGCCGCCGAGGCCCAGGATGCCGCCCGTCGACGCCGCGCCCACCACCTGCTCGGCGACCTCCACGAGCCAGTGCCGGTAGGCGCCGGCCTGCCCCTCGTCGATCTTGGCGGACAGCAGCGCCGACGCCTGCCCGGCGCGGGCGAGCACGTCCTCGATCATCGCCTGCGGATCGTCGGGGGTGAGGACCGGCAGCTCCGCGCCGGCCTCCGGGTCGCCCACCCGGGAGACGACCTCGCCGGCGACGGCGGCCACCAGCGGGCTGGCCGACTCGCGGCCCGCGGCGATGGTCTCCAGCCCGGCGGCGTTCTCGGCCATGGTGCGCCGGGTGCCGTCGGACTCGGCCGCGGCCGCCGCGGCGAGGACCGACTGCGGCAGCCCGACCAGCAGCCCCCACTCCTCGTCGGAGAAACCGAACCCGGTGTACGCCGGCTGCTCGATCACGATCAAGCCCCTTTCGCCGTGGTCGTCGTTGTCGACGGGCACCGCCTCCGCGGCGCCCGGGTCAGGCTAGTCCAGCTCCAGCAGGCCCTGTTCGGACACCACGCGGACGGACAGCGTCTTGTAGCCCACCTCGTCGAAGAGCACCGTCATCCGGTCCTCCTCGTAACTGAGCACCAGGCCGGCGCCCCACTCCGGATGGCGCACCTGGCTGTGCACGGGGAACGGTCCGACCGCGCCGTCCCCGGCGACGCTGGTGCCGGCGTGGCAGTTGTCGCAGTGCCCGCAGACCTCGCTCATCTGCTCGCCGAAGTACGCCAGCAGCGCCTGCCCCCGGCATCCGGTGGTCTCCGCGAAGGCACGCATCATGTCGGTCCGCGACCGGGTCACGGTCTGCTGCCGCTCCGCCTCGGCGAGCGCGGCCCGGCCGGACTCGGCGGCCGGCGGGGCGTACCGGGGGGCGGCGAGCCGCTGCCGGGCCCGGGGTTCGGCGGCGCCCACCTGCTCCAGCAGGGACAGGTACTGGCCGAGCTTGCGCGGCCCGAGGCCGGTCAGTTCGCGCAGTTCCTTCTTCGTGCGGGCCTGCTTGCGCAGCAGGGCGGCGAGTTCCGCCAGCTCCTTCTCGTCCGGCAGGCCACCGCTGAAGTAGCGCTGGAGACCGACGTCCTCGGCGCGCCAGAGCAGCAGCACCCGGGCGGGCGCGCCGTCCCGGCCGGCCCGGCCGATCTCCTGGAAGTAGCTGTCCGGCGAGTCGGGCAGCGCCATGTGCACCACCCAGGCGATGTTCGGCTTGTCGATGCCCATGCCGAACGCCGAGGTGGCGACCATGATCGGCACCTGGTCGGCGAGGAACGCCTCGTGCAGCCCGTTGCGCGCGGCGGTCGGCATCCCGCCGTGGTAGTACTGCGCCGGGAAGCCGGCGTCGGTGAGCCGCTGCGCCAGTTCCTCGGCCGCCCGCCGGGTGGGCACGTAGATGATGCCGGGCCGCTCGTCGTCGCGGAGCAGCGCGATCAGCCGCCGCCAGCGGTAGTCGTCGGTGGGGCAGTACGCGACCTCCAGGAAGAGGTTGGGCCGGTCCAGCCCGGACACCACCACCTCGGGGTCGCGCAGCCGCAGCCGGGCCACGATGTCGTCGCGGACCGGCGGGGAGGCGGTGGCGGTGAGCGCCACCACGGGCGGCCGGCCGATGCCCTCGATCAGGTGGCCGAGCGCCAGGTAGTCCGGGCGGAAGTCGTGCCCCCAGGCGGAGATGCAGTGCGCCTCGTCGATCGCGACGAGCGCCGGCCGGAGCGCCCGGACCTCGGCCAGCCGCTCCGGGTTGCTGAGCGCCTCCGGGGTGATGAACAGGAACTCGGCCCGGCCCGCCCGGATCTCCTCGATCGCCTCGGCCTGCTGGGCCGCGCTCTCGTCGGAGCTGATCCGCACCGCCCGCAACTCGGGGCGCTGCCGCTCGTTGAGCGCGGCGATCTGGTCCTGCTGGAGGGCGAGCAGCGGGGAGATGACCACCGTGGGACCGGGGATCAGGCTGGCCGGGATCTGGTAGATCGCCGACTTGCCCGCGCCGGTGGGAAGCACCACCAGGGCGTCGCGGCGCTTCATGACCGCCCGCATGGCGGCCAGCTGGTTGGGCCGGAGGGCGGTCCAGCCGAAGAGGCTCTTGGCCGCGCGGCGCAGGGTCGTCGAGTGCCTGGTCAGTTTCATCAGTGGCCGCAGGTACCCCTGCCGATCAGCGCCGAAACCGGACGGGGTTGACGGTCACCATCGGGCCGCCGCATTATGAATGCACGTTCATGAACATGCGTTCACGAGGAGGCGGCATGCGGACCATCCGCAACGAGCAGCAGGAGCGGGCGTGGAACGGCTACGAGGGCCGGCACTGGGCGGACCACCAGGAGCGCTACGACGGGATCAACAGCGGCTTCAACGCGCCGCTGCTGGCCGCGGTCCGGCCCGGCGACCGGGTCCTCGACGTCGGCTGCGGCACCGGCCAGCTCACCCGGCTGGCGGCCCGCCGCTCCGGCGCCGGCGCGGCGGTCGGGGTGGACCTGTCCGCGCCCATGCTGGAGCGGGCCCGGGCCACGGCCGCCGCCGAGGCGGTGGGCAACGTGGACTTCGTCCGGGGTGACGCCGAGGTGCATCCCCTCCCGCCGGCCACGTTCGACGTCGTGCTGAGCCGGTTCGGGGTGATGTTCTTCGCCGACCCGGTCGCCGCCTTCGCCCACCTCGGCCGTGCGCTCCGCCCCGGCGGGCGGCTCGCCTTCGTCTGCCTCGACGACGTCCGTCGGGGAGACCTCGGTGCGGTGCTCGCACCGCTCGCGGCGCACCTGCCGCCCGTCGGCAGCGACGGCCGCGCGGTCGGCGAGCCGCTCTCCCTCGCCGACCCCGCGGTGGTGCGGGCGGTGCTCACCGACGCCGGCCTCGTCGACGTCGAGTGCGTACCCCGGCAGGAGCCGGGCACCTGGGGGCGGGACGCCGCCGACGCGGGGGCGTTCCTGACCGGCTGGGGTCCGGTCCGGCACCGGCTCGAACCGCTCGGACCGGCGGCCGCCGACCGGGTGCGGGCCGCCCTGACCGAGGCCATGCGGCCGTACGAGGGGCCGGACGGCGTCCGGCTGCGCACCGCGGCGTGGCTGGTGACCGCGCGCCGACCCGGGTGAACCGGCCGGCACCGACCGGCCTCCGCCGGACCCGGCTCGCACGGGGGAGCCGGGCCCGGCGGAGCCTAGGATCCTCGTGATGGCACCCAGAAGAGCGGCCGCCCTGCGGGGCGGCGAGCAGAGCCTGCGGGAGCACCTGATCACCGCCGCCGGGCGGCTGGTGGCCCGGCGCGGCGTCGCCGGGCTGACCGTCCGTGACATCGCCCGCGAGGCGGGCGTCGCCGACGGGGTGCTCTACAACCACTTCGCCGACAAGGAGGAGCTGCTCGCCTCGGCGTTGCACGCCCACGTGCGGTCGGTCGAGGCGGCGCAGGAGGGGACGGCCCCGCGCCCGGGCGAGGGAAGCGTCGAGGCGAACCTGCGGGCCTGGCTCGACCGGGCGCTGGCGCTGCACACGGCGATCCTGCCGGCGTTCGCCGGGCTGACCGCCCAGCCCAAGCTGCTGGCGCGCCTCGGGGAACTGCCCGTCCCGCTGGGCGGCGGCCACGGGCTGCGCGGCGAGCTGGCCGGCTACGTGCGCGCGGAGCAACGGATCGGCCGGGTCGCTCCCACGGTCCGCCCGGAGGCGGTCGCCACGCTGGTCGTCGGCGTCTGCCACGACCTGGTCCTCGGCCGGCTGCTCGACCCGGCCGGCCCACCGCCGGAGCCCGCCCCGGACCTGGTGGACGCCCTGGTCGCCACCCTGCTGCACGGCGTCCTGCCGGCCTGAGCCGGAGTCTCAGCGCAGCCGGGGCAGCACCTCGCGCCGGTAGAGGTCGAACAGGCCCTGCCAGTGCGGGCCGGTGTTGGCCACGTAGACCTCGTCGAAGCCGGCCTTGGCGTACTTGTCGATCATCTCCAGGTGGGCGTCGGCGTCCCTGCCGCAGACGAACGACTCCTTCATCATCTCGGGCTTGACCAGCTGCGCGGCCTGCTCGAAGTGGCGGGGCGACGGCAGCACCTGGGACAGCTCACCCGGCACGCCGGCATTGGGCCACCGCTCGTAGGCGATCCGCGCGCCCTCGTCCTCGCTGTCGGCGTACGCGGCCTTGAAACCGGCCTGGCAGGGCTTGTCGCCGCCGCCGGAGTCACGGAACCGGCGCACCATGTCGGCGTCGGGCATGGTGCTGACGTAGCCGTCGCCGATCCGGGCGGCCAGCTCGATCGACTTGGCGCCGAAGCCGGAGACGTAGATCGGCGGGGGAGTGTCCGGGCGGGTGTAGATCCGGGCGTGCTCCACGGTGTAGTGCCGGCCGTGGTGGTTGACGAAGTCGCCCGCCCACAGCTTGCGGATCACCTCGATCGACTCCTCCAGCATCTCCAGCCGGACGTCGGCCTGCGGCCACGGGTCGCCGAAGATGTGCTCGTTCAGCGCCTCGCCGCTGCCCACCCCGAGCACGAAGCGCCCCTCGTGCAGCACCGCGCTGGTCGCCGCGGCCTGGGCGATCACCGCGGGGTGGATGCGGACGGTCGGGCAGGTGACCGCGGTGGTCACCGGCAGCCGGCAGACCTGGCTGAGGGCTCCGATGGTCGACCAGACGAAGGGGCTCTGACCCTGCGCGTCGACCCAGGGGTGGTAGTGGTCGGAGATCCACAGTGCCTCGAAGCCGGCCCGTTCGGCGCCGCGCGCCTGTTCCAGCAGCTCCGCCGGCGTGTACTCCTCACTGGACAGAAAGTAGCCGATCTTCATCGTTCCCCCTCGCCGCGTCCGCGTGCCGGGCGCACGCACGGACAACGAGAGCCCTACCCCGGGGAGACGTGGTCCGAACGCGGCGGGTCAGCGGCGGAACATCGCCCGGATGGCGATCAGCAGGAACAGGCCGCCGACCACGAGGCCGAGCAGGCGTACGCCGGGGATGTCCGCGGCGCTGGTGGCGTCGGCGAGCAGGGCGGGAGGCATGCTCGCACTCTCCCACGGGCCGTCCGGCGGTGCCAGCCGCTAACAGTAAGGATTGTTGACTATTTAGGGGCGCGATGTGACCATGACAGCACCGCCGGGCGGCGGGCCGTGGGGAAGACGGGGGTACGACAGCGCATGAGCGAACGGATCGTGGGAGCGAACGGGGACCTGGCGGCCCTGGCGGCCGCCGTCCTGCAACCGGGGTTCGTCGGCACCACACCGCCGCCGTGGGTCTGCCGCTGGCTCGCCGAGGGGCTCGGGTCGGTGGTCCTCTTCGCCCGCAACGTCGTCGACCACGAGCAGGTCGCCGCGCTGACCGCGACCCTGCGCGCCGAACGGCCCGACGTGGTCGTGGCGATCGACGAGGAGGCCGGTGACGTCACCCGGATCGAGTCGGCCCGGGGCAGCTCGCGGCCGGGCAACCTCGCCCTGGGCGCGGTCGACGACCCGGCCCTGACCGAGGAGGTCGCCCGCGACCTGGGCGCCGACCTGGCCGCCGTGGGCGTCACGCTCAACTACGCACCGGACGCCGACGTCAACTCCAACCCGGAGAACCCGGTGATCGGGGTCCGCTCGTTCGGGGCCGACCCGGCCCTGGTCGCCCGGCACACCGCCGCCTGGGTCCGCGGCCTGCAGGCCGGCGGCGTCGCGGCCTGCGCCAAGCACTTCCCCGGGCACGGCGACACCCGGGTCGACTCCCACCACGACCTGCCCCGCATCGGCGGGGACCGGGCCCGGCTGGACGCGGTCGAGCTGGCCCCGTTCCGGGCCGCGGTGACGGCCGGGGCGCAGGCGGTGATGACCGGCCACCTGCTGGTGCCGGCGCTGGACCCGGAGCTGCCGGCCACGCTCAGCCCGCGCATCCTGGGCCGCCTGCTACGCGAGGAGCTGGGCTTCGGCGGCGTGGTGGTCACCGACGCCGTGGAGATGCGGGCGGTGTCCGACCGGTACGGCTTCGCGGGCGCGGCGGTCCGCGCGCTCGCCGCCGGGGCGGACGCGATCTGCGTGGGCGGGGAGCGGGCCACCGAGGCCGACGCCCGCGAGCTGCGCGACGCCATCGTGGCCGCGGTGGTCGCCGGCGAACTGCCGGAGGAGCGGCTGGCCGAGGCGGCGAAGCGGGTCGGGCAGCTCGCCGCCTGGACCGTCGCGGCCCGGGCCGGCCGGTCCGGCGTCCGGCCCGCCCACGCCGACTCGGCGATCGGGCTGGCCGCCGCCCGGCGGGCGCTGCGGGTGGCCGGCGCGGCGGGCGGGCTGCTGCCGCTGGCCGGTCCGGCGCACGTCGTGGAATTCGCCCCGCCGCGCAACATCGCCATCGGCGAGGAGACCCCGTGGGGGATCGCGGCGCCGCTGGCCGACCTGGCGCCCGGCACCACGACCGCCCGGTACGCCCGTGACGAGGTCCCCGCCGACCCGGCCGCCGGCACGGCGGGCCGTCCGCTGGTGCTGGTGGTGCGGGACCTGCACCGCCACGACTGGATGCGGGACGCGGTGTCCCGTGCCCTGGCCGCCCGTCCGGACGCGGTGGTGGTCGAGCTGGGCGTGCCCGAACTGGTCACCGGTGCGGTGCACGTGGCGACCCACGGCGCGACCCGGGCCGCCGCCCTCGCCGCCGCCGAACTGCTCGCCGGCACCCGCTGACGCGGCCCGGGCGCGGGCCGGACCCGCGCCCGGTCAGGGCTCGGGGACCACCAGGTCGGCGTACTCGGGGTGGCGCTCGATGAACGCGGCCATGAACCGGCACTGCGTCGCGACGCGGCCGCCCCGCTCGCGGATCTGGTCGAGGGTGCCCCGGATCAGCGCCGAGCCCACCCCCATGTTCTGGAAGCGCTCGTCCACCTCGGTGTGCGTGAAGACCAGCACCTCCCCGCGCGGCACGTACTCGGTGGACCCGGCCAGTGCGTCGTCGACCAGGATCTCGAAGCGGTGCCGCGCGGGGTTCTCCTCGACCAGGAAGCTCACCCGGCCATTGTCTCCCCGGCCGCTGCCAGCCGGTCGAGTTCGGCCAGCAAGCGGTCCACCTCCTCGACGGTGTTGTAGTGGTAGACGCTGGCCCGGACCGCACCCCCGCTGTCCCGCAGGCCCATGGTCCGGAAGTACTCGTAGGCGTAGTAGTCGCCCGAGGAGAGGCAGACACCGGCCGCGCCCAGCGCCGCCGCGGTCTCCGCCGGGGCCGACCCCGCGACCCGGAACGACACCGTGGGGCAGCGCCGGGCCGGCGAGCCCAGAACGGTGACGAAGGGGCGGGCGGCCAGCCCGGCGAGCAGCCGCTCGAAGACGGCCTCCTCGTGCGCCTGGGCGGCCGCCAGCCCGGCCCGGACCCGGTCCCGGCGACTGCCGGTCGCGGTGGGCTCGAGACCGGCCAGGTGGTCCACCGCCGCGACCACCCCGGCCAGCAGCGGGAAGCTCGGCGTGCCGTACTCGAACCGGTCCGGGACGGCGTCGGAGGAGGGGATGAGCTTGGCCGGGCGAAGCGACGCCCAGCGGGCCGGGTCGGCGGCCATCGCGGCCAGGTGCGGCCCGGACCACTTGTAGGCGCTGGTCACCAGGAAGTCCGCGCCGAGCGAGGCCAGGTCGGTGGGCCCGTGCGGCACCGCGTGGACCCCGTCCACGCAGACCAGCGCGCCGGCCGCGTGCGCGGTCTTGGCGATCGCCGCCACATCCGGCGCGGTGCCGATCGCGTTGCTGCCGGCGGTCACCGCCACGAGCCGGGTGCGCCCGGTGATCAGGTCGGCGTACTGGCCGGCGGGCAGCTCACCGGTCGCCGGGTCGAACTCGGCCCAGCGCACCGTCGCCCCGGCGGCCTCGGCCGCCTGCACCCACGGCCGGACGTTGGCGTCGTGGTCCAGCCGGGAGACCACCACCTCGTCGCCCGGCCGCCAGCCCGCCCCGAGCGTCCGGGCCAGGGTGTACGTCAGCGCCGTGGCGCTCGGCCCCAGCACCACGCCCCCGGGCTCCGCGCCGAGCAGGTCGGCCACCGCCGCGCGCGCCGCGGCCACCAGGTCCAGCGACCGCCGGCCCGGCACGAACGCGGTGCTCCGGTTGCCGGTGGCGGCGGTCATGGCGGCGGTGACCGCCTCGATCACCGGCCGGGCGGTCTGCGTGCCGCCCGCGCCGTCGAAGTGGGCGAAGCCCTCGGTCAGGGCGGGGTAGGCGGCCCGGGTGCGGGCGATGTCGAAGGGCATGCCGGGACCCTAACCCGCCCCGGAGCGATCACCGGTGGGTGGCGGTGTGGCCGCCGTCTCGTACCCTTGGCCGGGTGACGAACCGACGCGTTTCCCCCTCGCTGACCCCCACCCGCCGGGCCGCCGGCCTGCTGGCCGGCCTCGCGCTCGGCGCCGCGCTGCTGGCCGGTTGCAGTTCGGAGAACGCCTCCACCGACTGCAGCCTGGATGCCTGCACCGTCACCTTCGACCGTGGCGTCGAGGCCAGCGCCACCATCCTCGGGGTCGAGGCGAAGCTGGTCGGGGCCCAGGGCGACCAGGTCACCGTCGAGGTGGCCGGGGAGCAGCTTTCGCTCACCGTCGGCCAGCAGGCCGCCCAGGCCGGCGGCTTCTCGGTGACGCTGGACAGCGTCACCGACCAGCAGGTCGTCATCCGGGTGGCGCGCGACCCGAACAGCTGACCGGTGGGCCGGGCGGCGGCGGCCGACGTTTGGAAATCTTCGCATCGGGAGATTGAGGCGCCATGTCTCTCACCCGGAACGCCGGAGCCACCGCCGCCCAGGCCGCGAACAGCAGGTGGCTCGAACTGTTGACCCGGGCCGGCTTCATCGGCTACGGGATCGTGCACCTCCTCTTCGCCTGGCTGGCCGTGCAGATCGCCTTCGGCAAGTCGGGCGAGGAGGGCAACCAGAACGGCGCCCTGCGCACCCTGGGTGCCCAGCCGCTCGGCAAGTTCCTCCTGGTCGCGATCGCCATCGGGCTCTTCGCCATGGCGATCTGGCAGGCGTTCGAGGCGATCATCGGCCACCGCTTCCTCCGCGGCAAGGAGAAGCTCTTCGAGCGGATCGCCTCCGTCGTCCGCGTGATCGTGTTCGTCTGGCTGGGCTGGACCGCCATCAAGGTCTTCCAGGACGCCAGCAGCAACGCCGCCGACCAGCAGCAGCAGTTCACCGAGAAGCTGATGGCCTCCGAGGGCGGCCGGTGGCTGGTCGGGCTGGCCGGCCTGGTCCTCGCCGCGGTCGGCATCGGCATGGTGATCTACGGCCTCAAGAAGAAGTTCGAGCGCAACCTGAAGACCGGCGAGATGAGCCCGAAGACGCACACCCTGACCCGCCGTCTCGGCATGGCCGGGTACGCCGCCCGGGGAGCGGTCTTCGCGGTCGCCGGCCTGCTGATCGTGGTGGCCGCCGTGAAGTACGACCCGGAGAAGGCCCGCGGCCTGGACGCCGCCCTGCGCACCCTCCGCGACCAGTCGTACGGGCCGGTGCTGCTGACGCTCATGGCGCTCGGGATCGCCGCATTCGGCATCTACTGCTTCCTCCAGTCGCGCTATCGCCGGGTGTGACCCTGGTCGATACGCGGTAGTCCGGGCACCATTGGGCCTTTGCCCGATTCCCGCCCGGCCGGAGGGAGAGTAGAGAACGTGCAGACCTACCTCGTGACCGCCGCCGCCGCGCTCGCCGCGGCGGCGGTCGCGCTGTTGCTGGTCGAGGTGGTGCACCGGGCCACCCGCCGCCTCGGCCGCCGGTCGCTGCTGATGACCGAGCTGACCGAGCACTCGCACCGCTCGTTCCAGGTGGCCGCCACCGTGCTCGCCGTGCAGCTCGCCGTCCGCTTCACCACCCTGTACGCGGTGGGCAGCCCGTGGCGGCAGGTCGTCCTGCACGCCCTCGTGCTCGCCCTGATCGCCGCGACCGCCTGGCTGGTGGCCTCGCTGCTGGTGGTGGCGGAGGACACGGCGCTGGCCCGGTTCCGGGTGGACGTGCCGAACAACCGGCACGCCCGGCGGGTGCGTACGCAGGTGGTGCTGCTGCGCCGGCTGACGATCGCGGTCATCGTGGTGCTCGCCCTCGGCGTGATGCTGATGACCTTCCCCGCCGTCCGCGGCATCGGCGCCGGTGTGCTGACCAGCGCCGGCGTGGTCGGTGTGGTCGCCGCCCTGGCCGCGCAGAGCCTCCTGGGCAACGTCTTCGCCGGCCTCCAGCTCGCGTTCAGCGACGCCGTACGCCTCGACGACGTGGTGGTGGTCGAGGGGGAGTGGGGCCGGATCGAGGAGCTGACCCTCAGCTACGTGGTCGTGCAGGTCTGGGACGACCGCCGGCTCATCCTGCCCACGTCCTACTTCACGAGCACCCCCTTCCAGAACTGGACCCGGACCGAGGCCGCCGTGCTCGGCACCGCCGAGTTCGACCTGGACTGGGCCATCCCCGTGCAGGCCATGCGGGAGGAGCTGCGGCGGCTCTGCGAGGGCACCGAGCTCTGGGACGGCCGGGTCTGCGTGCTCCAGGTGACCGACGCGACCGGCGGCCTGGTCAAGGTCCGGGCCCTGGTCAGCGCCGCCGACGCGGGCAGCCTGTGGGACCTGCGCTGCCTGGTGCGCGAGCACCTGGTGGCCTGGGTACGCGACCAGCGCCCGACCGCCCTGCCCCGGCTGCGCGCCGAGGTGGGCGACACCGGCGGCCCGCTGCCCTGGCAGGCGGTGCAGCCGCGCCGGCCGGCCCGCCGGCTGCCCGACACCGAGGTCCCCGACGACGCGCGGGTCTTCGGCGGCAGCGACGACGGCGAGGCCCGCAGTGAGGCCTTCGTCGGCCGCGAGGAGCACGCCGACGCCCGCCGCTGATCCCCGTACCCCCTGTTCCGGAGCCCCCGGCGGCCGCATGGCGCCGGGGGCTCCGCGCGTTCGCCCGGCCGGTCGTGACCCCGGCCCCGGCCGGCCCGTTGCACCCTCCGGACGGCGCTGCCACCGCGGCCGGTCGGGCCGTCCGCGTTTGACCGGCGTTTTCCGGGGGACCTGCTGCGCACGCCCCGGATCCGGCCGCCGCCCGGCGGCCGGGCGAGGCGATGGTGCGTGGCCGGGCCGACCGGCCGCTCCGCGCAGGATTGACGGGCGGCGACTCCGGGCATACAGCGCGGTGATGATGAAAGGAGGACAGCATGGCTGACGTCGCGAGTCGTAGCGCGTCCCGGACCGGGCACGAGCCGTCCACCGCGGAACTGGTGCAGCGGGCCACCGAACAGGTCACCCGCCTGGTGCGGGACGAGCTGGCGCTGGCCCGGGCGGAACTGACCCAGAAGGGCAAGCACGCCGGGATCGGGATCGGTCTGTTCGGCGGCGGCGGGGTGATGGCCCTCTACGGCGCCGGCGCGCTGGTCGCCACGGTGATCCTGCTGCTGGATCTGGTCATGCCGGCGTGGCTGGCCGCGCTGATCGTGGCGGTGGCGCTCTTCCTGCTCGCCGGCATCCTGGCGCTCGTCGGCAAGAAGCAGGTCAGCCGTGCCGTCCCACCGGTGCCGGAGGCGACGGTCCGCAGCGTCCGGGCGGACGTGGACACCGTCACCGCCGCGGTGAAGGACGGGAGGCGGGCATGACCGGCAACGGGACCGGGGACGTGGCGGCGCTCCGGGAGGAGATCCGCCGGACCCGGGTGGAGCTGGGTGAGACGATGGAGCTGCTGGCCGCCCGGGCCGACGTGAAGGCGCTGGTCCGGCACTCCGCCGACCAGGCGAAGGCGCGGATGCGCCAGCAGGCGGCGCTGACCGTGGCCCGGGTGCGCGGGCAGGCGGCGCAGAAGGCCCGGCTGGTCCGGGCGCAGGCGTACGACAAGGGCGGCGCGGTCGGGCGCAGCCCGGTGCCGTGGGCGGCCGTCGCGGCCGGTGCCGTGGCCACCGCGGTGGTGCTGCTGATCGTCCGGGGGAGGCGCAGGTGAGCAACAGGATCGGCAAGGCCGCGTACAAGCCCGTGGGGGTGCTGCTCGGTCTGGCCGCCGGCACCGTCGCCGGGGTCATCTTCCGGCAGGTCTGGAAGATCACGGCCGGCGACGGCGAGGCGCCCAGCGCCACCGACGAGGACCGCCGCTGGGGTGAGATCCTCGCCGCCGCGGCGTTGCAGGGGGCGATCTTCGCGGTCGTCCGCGCCGCCGTGGACCGTGGCGGGGCGGTCGGCGTACGCCGGCTCACCGGCCACTGGCCCGACTGATTCCATACGCACGAAAGGCCCCTTTCCACCTCACTGGACGGGGGCCTTTCGCATGGCCCGACCGGCCCGGCCAGTGGATCTGCCGCAACCGTCAGGTCACATGTCGGAGAATTTCGTCGGGTAGGCTGTGCGAAGTTTTTGCGTACGTGGTTTGCTGTCTCACGCTGTTGAGAGACGCGTGGGTTGAGAGAAGTCTCCTTCAATGGGGGCCGCCTCAGGCGCCGCTGCTCGAAAACGGCCAATCGGCCGCACGGCGTGCTCGGCCGCCAGTTTTAGAAGGAGATACACATGGCGCAGGGAACCGTGAAGTGGTTCAACGCTGACAAGGGCTTCGGCTTCATCACCGTCGACGGCGGGGGTGCTGACGTGTTCGTCCACTTCTCGGCCATCCAGACCAGCGGCTACCGCACGCTGGAGGAGAACCAGCGGGTGGAGTTCGAGATCGCCCAGGGTCAGAAGGGTCCGCAGGCCGAGCAGGTCCGCCCCATCTGAGCTGTCGGAGCACCGGCCGCGCCGGCCGGTGCGTAGAAGCCCCGCGTCCCCTTCCGGGAGGCGGGGCTTTTTCCGTAGGCGGACTCCCGGGGTTCAGCCGCGCCGGCGCCGGGCCCGCATGCCGAACCACAGCGCGACGACTCCGATGAGGACGAGCACCGGGCCGGCGAACGCCCAGACCCGTTGGTCGGTCAGCACACTGCCGTCGACGTAGCCCAGGCCCGTCACGGTCCACAGCGCACCGAGCACGACGGCCAGCAGTCCCACCGTGAGCCGGAACCAGCCCCTCATCGTTCCCCCTCCGCCGACGCGCGCCCCGCTCCAGCATGCCCGCGGCCGCCGGCCCGCGGCGGCGCCGCGCCGACCGGCCGCCGGTCCGGGGTCACCACCGGTCGTGCACCTGCGGCCGGATCAGCTCGTCGTAGGTGGCGCGCACGGCGGCCAGCTCCACCTCGGTCAGTGGCGGCAGGCCGGCCGCGGCGGCGTTGCGCCGGGCCTGCTCGGCGGTGCGGGCGCCCGGGATGACCACGGTGACGCCGGGCTGGTCGAGGATCCAGCGGAGCGCGAACTGGGCCATCGTCCGGCCCTCGCCCACCAGCGGCGCGAGCCGGCGCACGGCGGACAGGCCGAGGTCGTAGTCGACGCCGGAGAAGGTCTCGCCGACGTCGAAGGACTCGCCGTGCCGGTTGAAGTTCCGGTGGTCGTCCGCCGGGAAGGTGGTGTGCTCGTCGTAGCGGCCGGAGAGCAGGCCGCTGGCCAGGGGTACCCGGGCGATGATGCCGACCCCGGCCTTGGCGGCCTCGGGCAGCACCCGTTCCAGCGGCTTGTGCCGCACCGCGTTGAGGATGATCTGCACGCTGGCCACGCCGGGACGGGCGATCGCGGTGAGCGCCTGGTCGCAGGTCTCGACGCTGACCCCGTAGCCGGCGATCCGCTCCTGCGCGACCAGGGTGTCCAGGGCGTCGAAGACCCGGTCGTCGGCGAAGACGGCGGTCGGCGGGCAGTGCAGCTGCACCAGGTCGAGGGTCTCCACGCCGAGGTTGGCCCGGGACCGGTCGGTCCACGCCCGGAAGTTGTCCAGGGTGTACGCCTCCGGCGTCTGCGGCACCCGCCGGCCCATCTTGGTGGCCACGGTGAGCCCGTGCCCGGGGTTCTCGCGCAGGAACCGGCCGATGAGCTGCTCGCTGCGGCCGTCGCCGTAGACGTCGGCCGTGTCCAGGAAGGTGACCCCGCCCTCGACGGCGGCGCCCAGCACGTCGAGGGCGGCGCCCTCGCTGACCTCGCCCCAGTCCGCGCCGAGCTGCCAGGCGCCGAGTCCGATGATGCCGACGTGCCGGCCGAGCCGGTCGAAGCTGCGCTGTTCCACCCGGTCGAGCCTAGTGAGCCGCTTGCCGGGACGCCCGCCGGGCCGTACCGTCTAGCAAGACGTACGTACGGTTTGGAGGCCGTCATGTGGGACCCGAGCACCTATCTGCGCTACGGCGACGAGCGCTCCCGCCCGTTCCACGACCTGGTGGCCCGGGTCCCGGCGGAGCGGCCCCGCGCGGTCGTCGACCTGGGCTGCGGCCCGGGCACCCTGACCGCGACCCTCGCCGGCCGCTGGCCGGACAGCCGCATCGCCGGCCTGGACTCCTCCGCCGAGATGATCGCACGGGCCCGCGCCCTGACCCGGGTCCGCAGCCTGGCCGGGTCCGGCGTCGTGGCCGAGCCGGTCGCCTTCTCGGTCGGCGACGTGCGCGACTGGCGTCCGGAGCCCGACGTCGACGTGGTCGTCTGCAACGCGGTGCTCCAGTGGGTGCCCGGCCATCAGGAGCTGCTCACCCGCTGGGCCGGCGCGCTGCCGGCGGGCGCCTGGCTGGCGTTCCAGGTGCCGGGCAACTTCGCCGCCCCGTCGCACCGGGCGCTGCGCGAGGTGGCCGGGCGGGACCGGTGGCGGGACACCCTCGCCCCGCTGCTGCGCGAGGCGCCGGTCGAGGAGCCGGTGGACTACGCCGCGCTGCTGGTCGGTGCCGGCTGCGCCGTCGACGCCTGGGAGACTACGTACGTGCACCTGCTCCCGGCCGCCGGCGCCGACCATCCGGTGCTGGCCTGGATGGAGGGGACGGCGCTGCGCCCGGTCCGCGCCGCGCTCGACGACGCCGGCTGGGCCGACTTCCGCGCCGAGCTGGGGGTACGCCTCGCCGAGGCGTACCCGGTCCGGCAGGGTCAGGTGTACTTCCCGTTCCGCCGGATCTTCGTGGTGGCCCGCACCGGCGCCCGCGCAGAGGAGAACCAGTGACCGACCTGCCCACCTTCATCGCCGGACTGCCCAAGGTGGAGCTGCACGTGCACCACGTCGGCTCCGCCTCGCCCAGGATCGTGGCCGAGCTGGCCGCCCGGCACGAGGGGCGCAGCCCCGTCCCGGCCGACCCGGAGGCGCTCGCCGACTACTTCGCGTTCCGGGACTTCGCCCACTTCATCGAGGTCTACCTGAGCGTGGTGGACCTCATCCGCGACGCCGACGACGTCTGGCTGCTCACCCACGAGGTGGCCCGGGAACTGGCCCGCCAGCAGGTCCGGTACGCCGAGCTGACCGTCACCCCGTACTCCCACGTGCACCGGGGCATCCCGGCGCCCGCGTTCTGCGAGGCGATCGAGGACGCCCGCAAGCGCGCCGAGGCCGACTTCGGCATCGCGCTGCGCTGGTGCTTCGACATCCCCGGTGAGGCCGGCCTGCCGGCCGCCGAGCAGACGCTGCGGATCGCCCTCGACGAGCGGCCGGACGGGCTCATCAGCTTCGGCCTGGGCGGCCCGGAGATCGGGGTGCCGCGGCCGCAGTTCAAGCCGTACTTCGATCAGGCCCGCGCGGCCGGCCTGCGGTCGGTGCCGCACGCCGGCGAGACCACCGGACCGGAGACGGTCTGGGACGCGCTGCGCGAGCTGGGCGCCGAGCGGATCGGGCACGGCATCTCCGCCGCCCTCGACCCGGCGCTGCTCGCCCACCTGGCCGAGCGGCGGATCCCGCTGGAGGTCTGCCCCACCTCCAACGTGCGGACCCGGGCCGTGGCCAGCATCGAGGAGCACCCGCTGCCGCAGCTCGTCGAGGCCGGCGTGCTGGTCACCGTCAACTCCGACGACCCGCCGATGTTCGGCACCACGCTCAACGACGAGTACGCCGTGGCGGCCCGGCTGCTGCGCCTCGACGCGGCCGGGGTGGCGGCGCTGGCCCGGAACGCGGTCACCGCCGCGTTCCTGGAGCCGGGGGAGCAGGCGCGGATCAGCGGCGAGATCGACGCGTACCTGGCCGCGACGCGCTGAGCGGGCGGGGTGGCGGAGCGCGCTCGACGGGGGAGAAGCGGCGCGCGGCGGGAGCGAGGTGTGGGGGGACCGAACTCCCGCCGCGCGCACTGCTCCGCCGACCAGAGGTGTTACGGGGCGTCCCGGCCGACGGAACTGATGGGTTCGTCCCTGATCCTGGCAGCCCGGCCCGGTGCCCCGGCCGTCGTTAATTCACTTCTAAGGAAGACTTGCGGCGGCCCACAACCACCGGCTCAGCGCGGGCGCGGCCAGCGCCGGCCGGCTCGCGGCTCCCGGGCGTCGCGCGCCATCCGGCCGACCAGGCCGAAGCGGTTGACCTGCCGGGGTGTCGCCTCCGGATCGGCCAGCAGCATCACCACGCTGGCCCCGCCGAGCCGGGCCCGGTCGATGCTCACCGAGCCGTTGGCCTGCAACGCGACCCGCTTGGCGATGTCCAGCCCCAGGCCGGTGGAGCCCTGGTCGCTGGCGCCGCGACGCAGCGCCCGGTCCGGGTCGGTGATGCCCGGGCCGGCGTCGTCGATCCGGATCGCCACCCAGCCGTCCCGCCGGCTCACCGCCACCTCGAACGCGGTGCCCTGCGGGGTGTAGCGGAAGACGTTGCCGATCACCGCGTCCAGCGCCGCGGCCAGCTCGGCCCGGGGCGCCGGCGCCGGGATCCGCAGCTGCGCGCCGATCACCCGGTGCGGCCGGTTCTGGTCACCGGCGAGGGCTGACCAGAAGACCATCCGGTCCCGGACCACCTCGCTGACGTCGCAGGTCGCCGGGCCGGTCTCCTGGCTGACCGCCTTGCGGGTGGTGGTGATCAGCTGGTCGACCTCGCCCTCCAGGGTCACGATGGCCTGGCGGATCCGCCGGATGCCGCGGCGGCGGTCCAGCTCCGCCTCGCTGAACGTGCCGATGCTGGTGTCGTCGGACTCCAGCGCCTCGGCGTCCAGCCGCAGCGCGGTCAGCGGCGTCCGCAGCCGGTGTGACAGGTCGGCGACGAGTTCCCGCTCGTCGGCGCGGAGCGCGACCAGCCGTTCCGCCATCCGGTTGAACGCGTGCCCGGCCTCCGCTAGCTCCCGCGGCCCGGTCGGCTCCACCCGGACGCCCAGCTCGCCGTCGCCGACCGCGAGGGCGGCCTTCACCAGCTCGCCCGTGGCGTCGACGGCCCGGGCGGCGACCCGGTCGACCACGATCACCGCGGCACCGACCAGCGCCACCGCCACGGCGAGCAGCAGCAGCCAGCGCCCCCCGCCGCCGGCGTCGAGCACCTCGTCGGGGACGAAGACCTCCACCACGGCGACCCGGTCGCCCAGCACCACGGGGTCCAGCCGGAGGACGCCGCCGGGCACGTCGGTGACCACCGAGCGGCGCTCGGTGGCCGCCCGGTCCAGCGCCGCCGCGTCGGCCCGGCCCGCGCCCTCGTCGGCCCCGATCCCGTGTACGACGGGCCGCAGCGCCGGGTCGTCGCCGCTGGCCGCCACGGCCCGGCGGACGATCTCCGGGTCGGTGCTGACCGCGAGCGCCCCGGTGACCAGCGCGCTGCGCCGGGCCGCGTCGGCCAGCTTCTCCTCGCGCGCCTGGTCGGCGAGGGTGATCCCGAGCGGGATGAGGAAGGCGAGCGCGACGAGGCTGCACATGCCGGCCGTGAGCCAGGCCAGCGCCCGCCTCAGTCCGGCGCCACCAGCCGGAAGCCGACCCCCCGCACGGTGCGCAGGTAGCGCGGCTTCGCCGCGGACTCGCCCATTTTGCGGCGCAGCCAGTAGAGGTGAACGTCGATGGTCTGGTCCTCGCCGACCGAGGGCTGCCGCCATACCTCCTCCAAGAGTTCCCGCCGGGACACTACCCGGCCGGGACGTGCGGCGAGATACGCCAGCAGGTCGAATTCCTTGCGGGTCAGGGCCAGCGGCTCGCCGTCCAGCACCGCGCTGCGCTCACCCACGTCGACCCGCAGGCCGCCGACCGTGTGCACGGCCGGCTGGACGGTCCGGCTGGCCCGGCCGGCCCGGCGCAGCACGGTGGTGATCCGGGCGTCGAGGTGTGCGCCCGTGAACGGCTTGACCATGTAGTCGTCGGCGCCCGCGCGGAGCAGCCGGACCACCGACTGCTCGTCGTCGCGCGCGGTCGCGATGATGATCGGCACGTCGGTGATGCCGCGCAGCATCCGCAGCGCGTCGGAGCCGTCCAGGTCGGGCAGGCCGAGGTCGAGCACCACGAGATCGGGGGTCTCGGCGGCGACCCGGCGCAGCGCGTCCAGCGCCGTGCCGACGGCGTGCACGGCATGTCCCCGGTCGGTGAGGGACCGCAGCATCGCGCCGCGGACGACGTGATCGTCTTCGACCAGGAGGACGGTGGCCACGTCAGCACCGTACTCGGCGTGGCAAGTTGATCGCGTTGCGGCGCTCCTGCGAACCGGGCAAGCTGGGACGACGATGACGTTCACTCTCTTCCCCGACACGCGGCTGACGCTGGCGCGCGACTCGCTGGCCGGCCTGTCGGTCGGCGACGCCCTGGGCTCCCAGTTCTTCGTGCCCGGCCGGCACCCGGCCGACCTCGGTGCCGGACGGCTGCCCGTGCCGCCCTGGCAGTGGACCGACGACACCGAGATGGCGTGCTCGGTGGTGGCCGCGCTGAGCGAAGCCGGGCGGATCGACCGGGACGCCCTGGCGCTCGCCTTCGCGGAGCGCTGCGAGCCCTACCGGGGCTACGGGCCGGGGGCGGTCGGCATCCTGCGCCTCATCCGGACCGGCACGCCGTGGCCGGTGGCCGCCGCGTCCGCGTTCGACGGGCAGGGCTCCTGCGGCAACGGCGCCGCCATGCGGGTGGCCCCGCTCGGCGCCTGGTACGCCGACTCCACCCGGCGGGCCGCCGACCAGGCCCGCGCCTCCGCCGAGGTCACCCACGCCCACCCGGAGGGGATCGCCGGGGCGGTCGCGGTGGCGGTGGCCGCCTCGCTGGCCGCCCGCGCCCGGCTGGACGGGGACCGCCCCGAGCCGGCCCGGCTGCTCACGGTGGTGGCCGGTGCCCTCGACCCGGCCGCCGAGGTGCACCGGGGCGTACGCCGGGCGGCCGCGCTGCTCGGCCACCCGGCCGGCGAGGTCGCCGAGACGCTGGGCAACGGCTCCCGGGTGACCGCCCAGGACACCGTCCCCTTCACGCTCTGGGTGGCCGCCACCCACCTGCACGACTACCCGGCCGCGATCCGTGCCTGCGTCGAGGCGGGCGGGGACGTGGACACCACGGCGGCGATCGTCGGCGGCGTGGTGGCCGCACACACCGGGGTCGGCACGCCGGGCGGGGTGCCGGACGGCTGGCTCGCGGCCCGCGAACCCCTCCCGCCCTGGCTCGCCGCCCCCGCCTGACCTCCGCACACACCGCGCCGGTCGTCGCCGGGGCCAGCCCACCGCGTCCGCCACCGGCGACGCGGCCTCGCGGGCTCGCGCGAGCCGGGTCAGCGTCGAATCTCGGCGACCTGCCGTTCGCTGGGAACCGTAAGTCGCCAAGATCGCCGCGTGCGCCCCGCTCAGCGGGAGGCCGTGGGGGTCAGGGGCGCGGTGTCGGTGGTGGTGGGGTGGGGGCCGGGGGCGTCGGTGGCGGTGTCGGGCCGGGTCTGGGAGTCGGTGGGGAGGGTCAGGGTGTCGTGGCGGCGGCGGCTGAGCAGCCAGCCGAGCGCCGCGCCGCCGGCCAGCCCCGCGAGCAGGCCGCCGCCCAGCAGCAGGTCCGCGCTGGGTCCGTCGTCGCCGGCCCCGGGCGGTCCGGCCGCCCCGGCCGGCGCCTCGGCGGCCGGTTCGCCGTGGCCGGCGTGCGCGGCGGCGGCCGGCTCGCCGTGGTCCGCGTGCGCGGCGGCACCCGGCAGCGGGGGCAGCAGGGCGACCGTCGGGGCGGGGTGCGCGCCGCCGGGCGGGTCGGTCCAGCGGACCACCGTGCCGTCGGCGTAGGTCTGGACCACCGTGAACGTCAGCCGGTCGGTGGCCGGCATCGGTCCCATGCCGAGCGAGAGCCGGGCCGGCCCGGTGGTGCCGGGCATCCGGATCCAGGTCACCGCGTCGGTGACCTGGTCCAGCTCCGAGGAGTGGATGCCGGGGACCGGCCGGTCCAGGGTGCGGGTCGTGATGGTGGGCGCCCAGTCCGGCACGGAGAGCGGGTAGACCTCGCCGATCGGCGCGTCCGCGGGCATCCGCAGCTCGATCCGGCTGGTCCGGCTGCCGGCCCGCTCCTCGGGCAGCACCACGGCCAGTTCGATGGCGTCGCCCTGGCGTACCTGGGCGGGGGAGGTCGTGAGGGTCACCTCGGCGGCGCTCGCGGCGCCGGGCCAGCCCAGCGTGCCGCCGACCGCGGCGGCCAGCAGCGCGGTCGCCCACCACCGGCCCCGACGGGTCATCGTCATGGTCGTCCCCATCCGTGTCGACACGGCCGGCACCGGCTCCGGCCCCACCCGGTAGTTCGGGTGCGAGGGCGGAAAGGTTCAACGCCGGACGGAACCGGTCGCCCGGGGGAGCGCGGCGTCGCCGACGGCACGGGTCGGGGCGACCGATAGCATCGCAGGGGCCGGTACCCGGCACATCCGAACCCGTCGACGACAGGAGTCACCGTGTCCGCACCCCGTACCCCGATCGTGGCCGACCCCGTCGTCGTCGCCGCCGGGACGACGGCGGCCGACGCGGTGGCCGCGGCCGGGCTGCCGACGAACGGCCCGAAGGCGATCGTGGTGGTCCGCGACCCGCAGGGCGTGCTGCGCGACCTGGACTGGAAGCCGGCCGAGGAGACCGCGGTCGAGCCGGTCGCCCTCGACACTCCGGACGGCCTGAACGTGCTGCGCCACTCCACCGCGCACGTGCTGGCCCAGGCCGTGCAGGACGTCTTCCCGGAGGCCAAGCTCGGCATCGGCCCGCCGATCGAGAACGGCTTCTACTACGACTTCCAGGTGGCCAAGCCGTTCCAGCCCGACGACCTGGCGAAGCTCGAGAAGCGGATGCAGGAGATCGTCAAGTCCGGCCAGCGGTTCCGCCGGCGCCGCTTCAACAGCCTCGACGAGGCGCGCGGCGAGCTGGCCGCCGAGCCGTTCAAGATGGAGCTCATCGAGGTCAAGGGCGAGGGGCTGGACTCCTCCGAGGTGATGGAGGTGGGCGGCGGCGAGCTGACCATCTACGACAACCTCGCCGCCAACGAGGACAAGGTCTGCTGGTCGGACCTGTGCCGCGGCCCGCACCTGCCGAACACCCGGCTGATCGGCGCGTTCAAGCTGATGCGCTCGGCCGCCGCCTACTGGCGGGGCTCGGAGAAGAACCCGCAGCTCCAGCGGGTCTACGGCACCGCGTGGCCGACCCGGGACGAGCTGAAGGCGTACCTGCGGTTGCTGGAGGAGGCCGCCCGGCGCGACCACCGCAAGCTCGGCGCGGACCTGGACCTGTTCAGCTTCCCCGACGAGATCGGCTCCGGCCTGGCGGTCTTCCATCCCAAGGGCGGCGTGCTCAAGCGGGTGATGGAGGACTACGTGCGCACCCGCCACATCGAGGAGGGCTTCCAGTACGTCGGGACCCCGCACATCTCGAAGGAGGGCCTGTTCCACACCTCGGGCCACCTGCCGTACTACGCCGACGGCATGTACCCGCCCATGGAGCTCGAGGGCGCGGACTACTACCTCAAGGCCATGAACTGCCCCATGCACAACCTGATCTACCGGTCGCGCGGGCGGTCCTACCGTGAGCTGCCGATGCGGCTGTTCGAGTTCGGGTCGGTCTACCGCTACGAGAAGTCGGGCGTGGTGCACGGGCTGACCCGGGTGCGCGGCCTGACCCAGGACGACTCGCACTCCTACTGCACCCGGGAGCAGGCGCCCGCCGAGATCAAGCACCTGCTCGACTTCGTGCTGAGCCTGCTGAAGGACTTCGGCATCGACGACTTCTACCTGGAGCTGTCGACCCGCGACGAGGCCCGGCTGGACAAGTTCGTCGGGTCCGACGAGGACTGGGCGACGGCCACCGCCGTGCTGGAGCAGTGCGCCCGGGAGACCGGGCTGGACCTGGTGCCGGATCCGGGCGGCGCGGCCTTCTACGGCCCGAAGATCTCCGTGCAGGCCAAGGACGCCATCGGCCGCACCTGGCAGCTGTCGACCATCCAGTACGACTTCAACCAGCCGAAGGGCTTCGGGCTGGAGTACCAGGCGGCCGACGGCACGCGGCAGCAGCCCGTGATGATCCACTGCGCCAAGTTCGGGTCGATCGAGCGGTTCATCGGCGTGCTCACCGAGCACTACGCGGGCGCGTTCCCGGCCTGGCTCGCCCCCGTGCAGGTGGTCGGCATCCCGATCCGCGAGGACCACACCGACTACCTCCAGGACTTCGTCACCACCCTGCGGAAGCGGGGCATCCGTGCCGAGGTCGACGCCGGTGACGACCGGATGCAGAAGAAGATCCGCAACGCCCAGCAGCAGAAGATCCCGTTCATGGTGATCGCCGGCGACGACGACGTGGCCGCCGGCACGGTCTCCTTCCGCTACCGGGACGGGTCGCAGCGCAACGGCGTGCCGATCGAGGAGGCGGTGGCCCACGTGCGGGACGTCGTCGAGTCCCGCACCAACTCGGGCCCCTCGGCCGAGGGCGCGCCCAACACCTGAGCCACCGTCGCGGGGGGGGGCGGCCCCCCCCGCCGCCCCGCCGCCCCCCTAAGAATAACCTCAGCAGGGGGGGGAACCGGCCTAACTAAAAATCACAAAACCCAGTGAA
>NZ_JBEXLM010000052.1:0-28252 GCF_040609975.1 Micromonospora sp. NPDC004551
CACCACCGGTGAAAGCCAGACCAGCAATACCCAGCACACTCTTACGGAAGATCGTGTTCATGGGGGTAGCTCCATTCGGGGGTTGGCGCACACACACCGACGGGGGTCGGCTGGGGTGATGTGCGCAAGCACCGTCAGGCGCTCTGAAGGGGGGAAAGTCTCAGGGGGGATCATCCGGCGCGCGAGGCGGGGCCTCTTCGTCGCGCCGGGACCATGTACAACGACCGGGGGCCCGCCATCATTCCAGGCCCGGCACACCCACCTCGGTGGGCGGCCGGCCACCCCGCAGGGCGGGGCGTGGTCCTCGGTCGTGCACCGGGTATAACGACCCCCGCCCACCAGCCATTCCTCCACCAGGGTGCCCCCGGTCACCCGCGAAACGGACACACCGCCCCACACGCACCCCCGGGAGCCCAGCGGGTGCAGTGCTCCTGAACGCCGCTACAAACTTGATGACGTGAACGAGTCAACAGCCCCGTGATGCCTCGGCCCGCCTTCCGGCCGGGACGGACACACTTCCGCCGGGGTGTCCTGGCCCCGCAGGGCAGAGAGCCCGTCAGTGGAACGCTATGTGTGTATCCGGGCCCCGGAGAGATACATAGCGTTCCACTCAGCAGGCGAGCTCGGGCGCGAACCGGACACGCGGGGACATCGGGCCGAACCCCGGGTAGACGGAAGCGGCCGGCCCCGTGAGGGGCCGGCCGCTTCGTTGAAGTCTTGTCACCAGAGCTGCTGGACGATGTCCGCCGCCTGCTCCTCCCACTGCGCGTACGCGTACGGGAAGGCGGACACCTGGACCGTCTGTGCCGCGGCGGTCAGCGGCAGGTCATGCCAGCCGCCGACGTTCTTCAGGGCGTTGAAGAACGCCTTGCTGGCGTAGTCCGGGTCGGTGACCTGTTCGGGCGTGCCCCAACCGGACGACGGGCGCTGCTGGAACAGGCCCTCGGAGTCGTGGTCGTTGTAGTCGCCGAGGTGGCCGAGGTTGTAGAGCTTCGACTCCTGCAGGGAGGTGGCGACGCCGATCACGGCGCCCCGCTCCCCGACACCGGTTTCCTTGGCCGCCTTCACGATGGCCTTGGCGTTGTCCAGCTGCGCGCCGTCGAGCGGGATGCGGGACTGGGCGCCCTCGACACCGCGCGGGATGAGCTCCTCGCGGCTGGGCTGGTCGGCCTTGGTGGGCACCTTGTCGCCGCCGGTGGTCAGGTCGGACTTCACCGTCTCGGTGGCGGTCTTCTTGCCGGTGGCCAGGTCGATGGCGGCCAGGGCGCCGGCGTGCGGGCCGCTGGTCACCGGGGCGGCGACGGCGGTCGGGCCGAACGCCAGTCCGCCCAGGCAGGCCACGCCCGCGACGGTCAGCGCGGTACGGCGGTTCGGGCTGGTGGCGATGGCGGTCTTCACGGTGGCGGTGTGCGCCATGGCGGTCTTCGCGATGGCGGGGAGCCATCGAGTGAAGTGCTGCTTCACGATGGTTGCCCTTTCGTCGTTACGACGCGCTCCGGGGTGAGCGCCCCTCGGGGGAACTACTGACCGGTACGGGTTTACGTCCCGGCGGTACGGGGGACACAACCCGCTCGACGTGTCGGGCATTCCGGAAATGCCCGAGGCGGCCCTGGCTGCGGCCCAGGTCACCCGGCATTCGGGACGCGCGGGGACGACGCGTACGAGCGCGGCGGAGAGGGCCTAGACGGCCGCGGGTACGCCGAACCGGACCAGGACGTGCCAGAGCTGCTTGAGGTGCTGGAGGGTCACCTCGGTGGGCCCGCGGTCGGCCCAGCGCTGCGGCTCGCGTACCACGGAGGCGGCGGCCCGGCCGATCAGCGCGGCGTGCACCGGCTCCCCCGGCCGGGCGAACTCGGCGTGCACCCGGGCGGCGAGCGGCGGGATGGCCGGCCCGCGGAACTCCGCGTCGACCCCGTCGACCGGCAGTTCGAAACCGGTGTGCCAGCGCAGCGGGAAGCCGTGCCGCCGGGCGATCGCCGCGAGGATCCGCCCCTCCTCGGTGCCGCGGAACGACGGGTCGACCACCAGGGCCTCGACGTCCCGCGCCAGGCTCAGCTCACCGTGCACCTGCGCCTCGATGTAGTCGTCCAGCGCCCGGCCGGCCGCGTCGGACGCCCGTTCGCGGCGGCGCAGCAGCGTCCGCAGGAGGGTGCCGGTGTCCATGCCGGCCACGCCGAGGCTGATGCCGGTCGCGGCGGTGGCCTCCAGCAGGGCCGCGAGCACCGGCTCGAACACCGCGAGCGTGCCGAGGTCCTTCGGCTCGGTGTGGCTGTCACCGAAGCTGAAGGTGGCGCGCGCGAGCGCCGCGGGCCGCAGCCGCAGGTGGCAGGACCCGAACCGGGGGCAGGCGCCGTCTGGGTGGTCGAGCAGGTTGAGGCCGCCGTACTTCGGACGCTCCGCCGGGGGCACACCGGGCCGCTGGTACGCCCCGCCGAACAGCGTCTCCTCCCAGCGGTCCCGGTCACCGCCGGGGAAGGCGGTCAGCCCGCCGTTGGAGACGCCGGTCTCGAACTGGCTGCGGTAGACGTCCTCCTGGTCGAGCGCCTCGGCCACCGTCCGGCCGTCGCGCAACAGCCGATCGGGATGGAAGTTGAGGGTCAGCCGGCCGTGTGCGGCGACCGCCGCGACGATCTCCTCCGGGCGGTACGCGGCCCCGGAGCCGGCGAGGTGCCGGGCGATGACGGTGAGCGCCGCCGGCCGGTCCCGGAGGGCGGCGGCGCCGACATGGCGGAGGGCGGCGGCCTGTGCGGGGGTCAGGATCACGTCGGACACGCGCCCGAGTATCGCCGGGCCCGCCGGCGGTGTGCGACCCGGATTCTCAGCCGCCGGTGCCGAAGCCGTCCAGGGTCTCCCGCTCCGCCGGGTCGCGCAGCTCCTGGAAGACGGTGAGGTGCAGGCCCGCCGGGCCGTCGAGGCGGGCGTCGAGCGACTGCCACGGGGTGACCGTCGGTGGCGCGACCTCGGTGGCGCCCGCCGCGACGAGGCGCTCGGTGGCCGCCCGGCTGTCGTCCACCTCGAACGCCACCCGCAGCCGGGGGGCGACCTGGCGGCCGACCTCCACCTCGTCGATCAGCCGCTTCTGCGCGGGGTTCGCCAGCTCCAGCGTGGCCCGGCCCGCCTCCAGGATCACCACCCGGGCGCCGTCGCCCCCGGAGTACGCCGCCTGCTCCGGCAGGCCCAGCGCGTCCCGGAAGAAGGCGACCGCGGCGTCGTAGTCCTCGGCCTCCACGACGAGACGCAACTGGCGTACGGTGGGCGGCCCGTCGGGAGTGTCCATGACCCAAGATCCTAGCCGCGGGTCGCGGCGCCCAGGCGGGCCAGGAGGTGGGCGTTGCCGCCGGTGGCGGCGAGCTGGCGGAGCAGCTGCTCCAGGGCGGCCTGGCGGTCCAGCGTGGACAGCGCGGACCGCAGCAGCCGCAGGCGCTCCCGCTCGACGTCGGTGAGCAGCAGTTCCTCCCGCCGGGTGCCGGAGGCCCGCACGTCGACGGCGGGGAACGTCCGCCGGTCGGCCAGCGCCCGCTCCAGCTTCAGCTCGGCGTTGCCGGTGCTCTTGAACTCCTCGAAGATGAGGCCGTCCGCGGCGGACCCGGTCTCGACCAGGGCCGAGGCGATGACGGTCAGCGAACCGCCCTCCTCGACCGCCCGGGCGGCGGCGAGCAGTTGCTTGGGCGGGGTGAGCGCGGCCACGTCCACGCCGCCGGAGAGGGTACGGCCCGCCGAGCGGACGGTCAGGTTGTAGGCGCGGCCCAGCCGGGTCAGCGAGTCGAGCAGCACGACCACGTCGTGGCCCAGCTCGACCAGGCGCTTCGCCCGCTCGATCGCCAGCTCCGCCACCGCGGTGTGGTCCTGCGGCGGACGGTCGAACGTGGCCGCGGCGATCTCGCCCTTCACCGACCGGGTGAAGTCGGTGACCTCCTCCGGCCGCTCGTCCACCAGCACCACCATGAGGTGGCACTCCGGGTTGTTGCGGGTGATCGCGTTCGCGATCGCCTGCAGCACCATGGTCTTACCCGCCTTCGGCGGCGAGACGATCAGCGCCCGCTGGCCCTTGCCGATCGGCATCACCAGGTCGACGACCCGGGTGGTCAGGATGTGCGGCTCGGTCTCCAGCCGCAGCCGCCGGTGCGGGTGGATGGGCGTCAGCCGGTGGAAGTCCGGTCGGTGGCGCGCCTGTTCGGGGGTCGTCCCGTTGACGGTGTCGACCTGGACCAGTGGGGCGTGGCGGCCCTTGTGGGGCGTGCCGGCGACCGCCCCGGTGACGAGGTCGCCGCGGCGGAGGCCGTACCGGCGCAGCTGGCCGGCGGTGAGGTGGGCGTCCGCGGCGGAGGGCAGGTAGCCGCCCACCCGGAGCAGGGCGTGGCCGTCGACCGTGTCGACGATGCCGCTCACCGGGAGCGGCGCGGAGGTTGCGGTCATCGAGTGCCTTTCGAGAAGTGGCCGTCCCGATCGGAACGGGCGCGGGGAGGCGAGCGATCGGCTCGCGGCATGGTGAGCGGAGGACGCGGGATCCCACGGCCCGGGCGGCGCGCGGTCGAGGTCGAGGCCGCAGCTCGCCGCCGCTGGTGCGCGGTCGAGGTGCCGGGCGCCGCGGCGCCGAAACGAGAGCCGGAGTGCTGGAGAGCCCGAGCCGGGTGTGGGGTGGCGGTGGTCTGCGTGACGGCCGCCGGACCGGCGGCATGCGCGGAGACGTTTACGCCTTCGGAGAGTGGACTCCGGGTGGCGCGCTGCGCCGGCATCCGGGTCCATCGGCAGGTTACCCCGGGCGAGCCGCCGCCGACAAGCGGATCGCCGCCGGTTCGGTCGGCACCTCGGTCGGCGTTACAGTGAGGGACGCGCCGACCGGGAAGGCCAGCACCGTGACTGCTACGACCGTGGTCGACCAGGTCCGCCTCGGTGACCACGTCTGCTGGACGCACGACGACGAGAGCGTCGCGCTCGACGTCGTCGGCCGCTTCGCCGCCACCGGCCTGCGCCTCGGACACAAGGTCGTCTGCTTCACCGAGACCTCGCCGCCGCAGGCGGTGCGCGCCCGCGTCGACGCCGTCGGCGTGCCGACCGAAGCCGCCGTGGCGGCGGGCCGGCGGCGCAACGTGCCGGCCCTGGAGGCGTATCCGACCGGCTCCCGGCCGGTGCCGGAGACGATGGTCGCCGTCGTGGTCGACGAGATCGACCGCGCGCGGCACGAGGGCTACCCGGGCATCCGGCTGGCCGGTGACATGGCGTGGGTGCTGCGCGGCGGCGCCAGCCTGGACGACCTGCGCCGGTACGAGACCGCGCTCAACCCGCTCTTCCTCGACGGGCGGGTCGCCGGCCTGTGCCTGTACGACCGGCGACTCTTCCCGGCCGACGCGCTGCGCGCCCTCGCCGCCGCCCATCCGGGCACGGCCGGGCCGCACGAGGCGCGGACCTGGGCGCCGCTGCTGCGGGCGTACCGGACGACCGACCCGCCGGGGCTGCGGCTGGTGGGGCAGGTGGACCAGAGCAACCGGGAGGCGTTCACCGCGGTGCTCGACGACGTGACGGCCGGGCAGCGTGCGGCGGGACGGCCGCCGGTGCTGGACGTCTCCGAGCTGAGCTTCGCCGACGTGGGCGCCGCCACCGCGCTGGTCCGGGCCGACCGGGCCAGCGCCACCGGCATCCGGCTGGTCGGGTGCCGGCCCGCGCTGCACCGGCTGCTGCACCTGCTCGACGGCGTGCCGACGACGGAGCACGCATGAGCGCGCCCGCCGGCCCGGCACCGGTCGGGTTCCAGCACGAACTGGCCTTCTACACCGACGCCGCGAGCCTGCTCGCGGTCACCGTGCCGTTCGTCCAGGAAGGACTGGCCGCGGGCGATCCGGTGCTGGTCGCCACGCCCGGCCCGCAGCTGGCGCTGATCCGCGCGGCGCTCGGCGCGGCGGGCGACGCCGTCGGCTGGGCCGACATGACCGACGTGGGGCGCAACCCCGGCCGGATCATCCCGTGCGTGCTCCAGGCGTTCACCGACCGTCATCCCGACCGGCCGGTCCGGATCATCGGCGAGCCGGTCTGGGCCGGGCGCACCGCCGAGGAGTACCGGGCCTGCGCCCAGCACGAGGCCGCGATCAACTGGGCCTTCGCGGGCCGGGCGGCGCGCATCCTCTGCCCGTACGACGCGGGACGGCTCGACCCCGCGGTGCTCGCCGAGGCTCGCTGCACGCACCCGCTCCTGGTCGAGCGTGGCGGGTCCCGCCGCATCGCCGGCTACGCCCCGGAGGCGGTCACCGAGCGGCACAACAAGCCGCTGCCCGCGCCGGCCGACCGGGTCGGGATGCTCCGCTACGACCTGGCGACGCTGCCCCAGGTCCGGCGGTTCGTCGCCGACCACGCCCGCGCCGCCGGGCTGGCCGCCGACCGGGTGGCCGACCTCCAGATCGCGGTCACCGAGCTGGCCACGAACAGCGTGGCGCACGCCGGCGGCGCCGGCACCCTCCAGGCGTGGCACACCGACCGGCACCTGGTGTGCGAGATCCACGACGACGGCTGGCTGGCCGATCCGCTCGCCGGCCGGCTCGTCCCCGCGCGCGACGGCATCGGGGGGCGGGGACTGGTCATCGTGCACGCCCTGTGCGACCTCGTGCTGCTGCACACCACCGCGGCCGGCACCACCGTCCGGCTGCACATGCTCCGGGAGGCATCGTGACGGGAACGGAACCACTGCTGCGTCCGGTCGGCCGGGTCGAGTCGCCGCTGAGCGATCCGGCGGCGGCGCCGAAGCAGGGCGACGAGGGCGCCCCGGAGGCGTGGCTGGTCTTCGACGAGGCGTACGCCCGGGCGCTGGACGGGCTTCGGCCCGGCGCGGACGTGCTGGTGCTGACCTGGTTGGACCGGGCCCGGCGGGACGTGCTCGCCGTGCACCCACGCGGGGACGTGTCCCGGCCCGAGACGGGCGTGTTCGCCACCCGCTCGCCGCACCGGCCGAACCCGGTCGGGCTGCACCGGGTGCGGGTGCTCGCCGTGGACGGCGTACGGCTGCGGGTGGCCGACCTGGAGGCGGTCGACGGCACGCCCGTACTCGATGTGAAGCCGGTCCTCGACGGCGAGCGCTGAGGCCCGTCGCGCCCGGCCGGGCCGCGGGCCCGGCCGGGCGCGTCCGCGCGTCAGTGGCCGCGGGCGATCCACTCGTCGAGGTGGGGCGCCTCGGCGGCGATCGTGGTGTCGTCGCCGTGTCCGGTGTGGACGACGGTCTGCGGCGGCAGGGTGAGCAGGCGGGTGCGGATCGACTCGACGATCGTGCCGAAGTCGCTGTAGGAGCGGCCGGTCGCGCCGGGACCGCCGGCGAAGAGGGTGTCGCCGGTGAAGACCGCGCCGAGGTCGGGGGCGTGGAGGCTGCACGCGCCCGGGCTGTGGCCGGGCGTGTGCAGCACCCGGAGAATGGTGCCGCCGACCTCGACGGACTGTCCGTCGGTGAGGTCGCCGTCGGGCGGGGTGTCGGGGTGCACCAGATCCCAGAGCACCCGGTCGGCCGGGTGCAGCAGCACCGGCGCGCCGGTGGCCCGGGCCAGCTCGGGTGCGACCCGGACGTGGTCGTCGTGCGCGTGGGTGGCCAGGATCGCCACCACCCGGCGGTCGCCGATCACGGCGCGGATGGCGGCCACGTCGTGCGGCGCGTCGACGACCACGCACTCGGTGTCGTCGCCGATTACCCAGACGTTGTTGTCGACGTCGAAGGTCTGGCCGTCGAGCGAGAACGTGCCGGAGGTGACGGTGTGGTCGACGCGGGCGGTCACGGGAAGACCACCACCGACCGGAGCACGTCGCCGTGGTGCATCCGGGTGAACGCCTCCTCGACCTGGTCGAGGGCGATCTCCTCGGTGACGAACGCGTCCAGGTCGAGACGACCCTGCCGGTACAGCTCGGTGAGCATCGGGAAGTCGCGGCTGGGCAGGCAGTCGCCGTACCAGCTGGACTTGAGGGCGCCGCCCCGGCCGAAGACGTCCAGCAGCGGCAGCTCGACGGTCATCTCCGGGGTCGGCACGCCGACCAGCACGACGGTGCCGGCCAGGTCACGGGCGTAGAAGGCCTGCTTCCAGGTCTCCGGCCGGCCCACCGCGTCGATCACCACGTCGGCGCCGAACCCGCCGGTCGCGGCGCGGATGGCCTCGACCGGGTCGTCCTCGGAGGCGTTGACGGTGTGCGTGGCACCGAATTTGCGCGCCCAGTCGAGCTTCCGGGAGTCGGTGTCCACGGCGATGATGGTCGTCGCGCCGGCCAGCGACGCGCCGGCCACCGCCGCGTCGCCGACCCCGCCGCAGCCGATCACCGCGACCGAGTCGCCCCGGGTCACGTTGCCGGTGTTCATGGCCGCGCCGAGGCCGGCCATCACGCCGCAGCCGAGCAGGCCGACGGCGGCGGGCCGGGCGGACGGGTCGACCTTCGTGCACTGCCCCGCGTGCACCAGGGTCTTCTCGGCGAACGCGCCGATACCCAGGGCCGGGGCCAGCTCGGTGCCGTCGGTGAGGGTCATCCGCTGCGCGGCGTTGTGGGTGTTGAAGCAGTACCAGGGGCGGCCCCGCCGGCAGGCGCGGCACTGCCCGCAGACCGCCCGCCAGTTGAGCACCACGAAGTCGCCGGGGGCCACGTCGGTGACCCCCTCCCCCACCTGCTCCACGACGCCGGCGGCCTCGTGGCCGAGCAGGAACGGATAGTCGTCGTTGATGCCGCCCTCGCGGTAGTGCAGGTCGGTGTGGCACACCCCGCAGGACTGGACGCGCACCACCGCCTCGCCCGGCCCCGGGTCGGGCACCACGATGGTGGTGACCTCCACGGGCGCACCCTTGCGCCGCGACACGACTCCCCGGACTTCCTGGCTCACACTTCCTCCTTCGTTCGCGACTGCGGGGCTCGCAAACCCGGCCTCGCGCTCACGGTAACCTCCGTCGTTCGCGACTGCGGGGCTCGCAAACCCGGCTCACTCCTCGCGCTCACGGTGCCCTCCGTCGTTCGCTGTGCGTCGAAACTACCGCTGATCAGCGCCGGCGGTTATCCGGCGCGTCGCGGGGTACGCGGTGGCCCGGTTCTCCGGCACCCACGGGAGTGATCATGAAGTTGACCCATGCGCCGCTCCGGATCAGCATCGGCGCGTTCATCCTGAATTCCGGGCTGTCCAAGCGGTCGCTGGAAGGCGAGGCCGCCGCCGGCATGCACGGCATGGCGGTCGGTGCGATCCCCCAGCTGCGGCAGTTCCCGCCCGACCAGTTCGCCAAGCTGCTCTCGCGCGCCGAGATCGCGCTGGGCGCCGCCCTGCTCACCCCGTTCGTGCCGTCGCTGCTGGCCGGCGCCGGGCTGACCGCTTTCGGGCTCGGCCTCGTGCAGCTCTACCTGAAGACCCCCGGCATGCGGGAGGCGAACAGCCTCAAGCCGTCGCAGGCCGGCATCGGCCTGGCCAAGGACAGCTGGCTGGTCGCCGCCGGGCTGACGCTGATGCTGGACTCGCTGGCCCACAAGCGCCGGTTCACGTGACCGGACCGGCCACGGCGGCGGCCGGCACGAGCGCGGCGTCGGCGGCGTAGCGGCGGCGGGCGGCGTTGCGGTAGCGCAGCACCTGCACCGCGCCCAGCCCCCAGAGCAGGTACTGCACGGCGAACGCCCAGCGGAACGCCGACAGCGGCGGCGTGCTCCGGCCGGCTGGGGTGGCCAGGTCGAGCACCACGCCGACCGCCAGGATCAGCAGGATCGAGGCGACGAAGCCGCCGACGTTGACGATGCCCGTGGCGCTGCCGATGCGGTGCACCGGGTTGAACGTGCGCGCGTAGTCGAAGCCGATCACCGAGCCGGGACCGTTGACCGCGAGGACGACCACGAGAGCGACCAGGAGCCCGTGCGGGGCGCGGCCGGGCCAGGCGAGCACCACCGCCCACACGGCGGCGGTGCCGGCGGTGATGGCGAAGACCACGGCCGAACGGTGGAACGGGTGCCGGGCGCACAGGTGCGCGATCACCGGGCCGCAGACGAGGGTCACCATGGTCATCAGGGTGAGCAGGCCGGCCGCCGCGGTGGGCGAGAAGCCCTGCCCCTGCACCAGGAACGGGTAGCCCCAGAGCAGAGCGAACACCGAGCCGGAGAACTGGGTGACGAAGTGCGTCCAGAGGCCCAGCCGGGTGCCGGGCTGCGCCCAGGCGTCGGCGAGCTGCCGGCGTACGGTGGCCAGGTTCGGGGCGAGCGCCGTGGTGTGTTCGGCGTGCGGGGTGTCCCGGACCGCGACGAGCACCAGCAGCACCACGGTCGCGCCGAGCGCCGCCGCGGTCAGGAACGCGGGCGTCCAGCCGGCGTGGTGCAGCAGCGCCACCAGGGGTACGGCGCCGAGCACCGCGCCGAGCTGCCCGATCGTGCCGGTGAGCTGCACCAGCAGCGGGTTGCGCCGGCCCGGGAACCAGAAGGCCACGATGCGCAGCACGCTGATGAAGGTCATGGCGTCGCCCAGGCCGACCAGCACCCGGGCGGCGACGGCGAGCCGGACGTCGGTGGCCACGGCGAAGCAGAGCTGCCCGGCCACCATGAGCGCGCCGCCGGCCAGCAGGAGCCGCCGGGAGCCGAACCGGTCGAGCAGAACCCCGACCGGCACCTGCATGGCCGCGTAGACGGCGAGCTGCGCGACGCTGAAGGTGGCCAGGGCGGCGGCGTTGATGTGGAAGCGATCCGCCGCATCGACCCCGGTGACGCCGAGCGAGCTGCGGTGGAAGACCGCCGCCACGTACGCGGTGACGGCCACCGCGAAGACCAGGGCCGCGGAGCGGCGCGGGGCGACCGTGCGGGGGGTCGCGCTCACCGCAGGGTCCGCAGCACGGTCGCGGCGTTGTCGATGTGCGCGCCGACCGCGTCGAGCCAGACCCGCGGGTCGTCGCCGTCGAGGGCGGCGAGCTGGCCGGCGTGCTCGGTGAGGGCCACCTCGGCCCAACCCGGCGACAGCCGGAAGCTGGCCTCGCCCATCCGCAGCTGCCGGTCGCGCAGCCGGTGGTACAGCTCGGCGAGGATCTCGTTGCCGGCCGCCTCGACCACGGTGGCGTGGAAGGCCCGGTCGGCGGCCATCAGCGCGGTGACGTCGCCGGCGGCGTGCGCCCGGCGCATCTCGTCGAGCCAGCGGGCCAGGTCGTCGCGGATGGCGGCCCGGCGCGGCCAGACCTGCTCGGCGGCGTGCAGCTCGACCAGGCGGCGGGCCTCGATGACATCGGCGATCTCCCGGGCGGAGACCGGCCGGATCAGCGCGCCGCGCTTGGGGTAGAGCTTCACCAGGCCCTCGGCCTCCAGGCGCAGCAGCGCCTCCCGGACCGGTGTCCGGGACACCCCGGTCGCCTCCGCGATCTCCCCCTCGCTGATCAGCAGCCCGCCCGGGTAGACCTGCTCCAGGATGGCCCGCTTGAGGTGCTGGTACGCCCGCTCGGCGGCGGACGGTCCGGCCGTGCGCGCGCCGTGGACCGGGGTGGGATGCGTCATGTATCTATGATGCGCCGGAGCTCGCCGGGCACCGCCACGCACCCGGCCGGACGTGGCCCACGACACGTCAGCGCAGCGTGAGCGCGCCGTCGGGGGCGCGGACGAAGCGCGTGCCGGAGGGCCGGCCGAGCCTGTCGAGGAGGTCGGCGAGCCAGCCGGCCTCGGCGGGCGTCGCGGCCTGGAGGCGCATCCGGCGCATCCGGACCGGGATGAGACGCAGCCGCCGCAGCTCCCCGGTGGCGGCGTCGAGCGTGGCCAGGTGCAGCAGCCGCAGCTCCGGCCGGTACGCCTCCTGCCCGCCGATCCCCTCGTAGTCGTCGATCAGATCGCCGCAGCCGTAGAGGATGAGCCGGCCCCGGTAGCGCTCGACCGCGCGGGGATGGTGGGACGAGTGGCCGTGCACCACGTGCACCCCGGCGTCGACCAGGGCGTGCGCGAACGCCACGTGCTCGTCCGGCACCTCGTGGCCCCAGTTGGTCCCCCAGTGCACCGACACCACCACGAGGTCGCCCGGCCGCACGGCCCGCGCGATCCGCTCGGCGAGCGCGCCGGCAGTCGCCGTGGACACCTCCGGCAGGTACGCCACGCCGGGCCGATGGGCCGCCGCCGCCCACTGCGGGAAGACCCCGCTGGACACCGCGCCCGCCGACCAGACCAGCAGCCGGCGGTCCCCGGCCAGCGGCACCACCGCGGGCCGCCACGCCTCCTCCGCGTCCCGGCCGGCGCCGGCGGTCCGGATTCCCGCGCCACCGAGCCCGTCCAGGGTGTCGGCCAGCCCGGCCGGCCCGAAGTCCAGCACGTGGTTGTTGCCGAGGGCGCACACGTCGAGCCGGGCGGCGGTGAGGCACGGCAGGTTCGCCGGGTGCATCCGGTAGTGGATGCCCTTGCCGGGGAAGTGCTCCCCGCGAGCCGTCACCGCCGTCTCCAGGTTGACGATGCGCGCCTGCGGTCGCTCCGCGTCGAGCAGCCGCAGCGCCTCGCCCCACGGCCACTCGGGCGGGACCGGGCGCGGCACCTGGCCGGCGACGGACTCGGCCAGCGCGACGTACCGGCGGGCGTCGGTGACCAGCTCCTCCCGCAGCTCGGGCGAACCCGGGTGGGGCAGGATCTGGTCCACGCCCCGCCCGGTCATCACGTCACCGGCGAGGAAGAGCGTCACCTCGGCCATGCCGGGGGTGTTCCCGCCGTACGCCGGGCCACGCGTGAGCCGGGCCGGGCTCGTCCCGCCCCTCTCCGCCGGGCTCGCCGAGCCGGCGGACCGGGGCGGCCGGGCTGGTTATCGTGTGGACGCAGCTGACCGGCCGGCGGCGAGGAGCACCGCTTGACCAGCACCACGTCCTTCCGCGCCTGGTACCGCCCCATGCGGGCCCGCCGGCGCGACGAGGCGCACCGGTCGGCCACCCCGCTGGAGCTCTTCTTCGACCTGTGCTTCGTGGTCGCGGTGGCACTGGCCTCCGAGGGCCTGCACCACGACGTCGCGGACGGGCACGTCGGGCACGGCCTGGTCAGCTACCTGAGCGTCTTCTTCGCGATCTGGTGGGCCTGGGTGACCTTCACCTGGTTCGCCTCCGCCTACGACACCGACGACGACGTCTACCGGCTGACCGTGCTGGTGCAGATCGCCGGGGCGCTGATCCTCGCCTCCGGCGTTCCCCGCGCCTTCGCCGACGCCGACTTCACCACGATCACCTACGGCTACGTGGTGATGCGGCTGGCCGCCACGGTGAACTGGCTGCGGGCGGCGGCCGGCGATCCGGCGCACCGGGCCACCGCGCTGACCTTCGCGATCGGCGTGGCCGTGGTGCAGGCCGGCTGGCTGCTCCGGCTCCTCCTGCCGCACGTGTGGCTCGCGCCCGCGTTCGTCGTGCTGGTCGCCGCCGACCTGCTCGTGCCGATACTCGGCGAACGGCACCGGCAGACCACCTGGCACCCGCACCACATCGCCGAGCGGTACCAGCTGTTCACCCTCATCGTGCTGGGCGAGGTGGTGCTCTCCACGTCGGTGGCGATCCAGCGCGGCCTGGACGCGGGCAACGGGCAGCTGTGGTCCCTGGCCGCCGCCGGCACGCTGATCGTCTTCGCGATCTGGTGGCTCTACTTCGACCGGCCCGACCCGCTGCCGCCGGCGTCGGTGCGCGGCGCCCTGTTCTGGGGCTACGGCCACTACTTCGCCTTCAGCTCGGTGGCCGCCGTCGGCGCCGGGCTGGCCGTGGCGGTCGACCACGACCTGCATACCGGGCACGTCTCCGGCCGGACGGCCGGCTACGCGGTCGCCGTGCCGGTCGCCGTCTTCCTGGTCGCCCTCTGGGCGCTGCACCTGCCGGCCAAGCACGGCGCCGGCCTGGTGCTGTTCCCCGGCGCGGCGGTGCTGGTGCTGGTGACGCCGTTGCTGTTCGCGCCGGTCGACCTGATCGCCGGGGTGCTGGTCGTCCTGGTGGCCGTCACGCTGGTCCTGCGGCACCGGACGGCGACCAGAACGCCCTGACCACGGCCTCGAACTCCGCGGCCCGCTCGATCTGCGGCATGTGACCGGTGTCGCGGAACAGGTGGCCCTGCGCACCGGGCAGCCGGGACCGCGCGTACGAGAGGTGCGCCGCGGGCAGGATCAGGTCCCGGTCGCCCCAGACGACCAGGGTGGGCAGGCCGAGCGCGGCCACCGCGTCGAGCAGTTCGGCGCGCCACTCGGGGCGTACGCCGCGCCAGGTGCCGAGGCTGCGGACCACCTCCAGCATCACCCGGGCGGCGTGCGGCTGCCGCGCCGCGGCCAGAGCGGTGGCGATCCGGGCCTCGGTGACGTACGCCGGGTCGTGGAAGATCGCGCGCTCCGTGCGGCGGGCGACCGCCGGGTGCGGGCGCAGCAGCAGCCGGGCGAGGGGCCGCAGCGCGAGCAACCGCAGCGCGAAGGTCACCTCCCGGCCGAAGCCGGCGCTGTTGACGAGCACCAGGCTGGCGGCCCGGTGCGGTGCGTCGGCGGCGAGCCGCATGGCCACCGCCCCGCCGAGAGAGTTGCCGACCAGGTGCGCCGGGCCGGTGATCCCGGCCGCGTCGAGGAACCCGGCGACCGCCGCGGCCAGGGTAGGCAGGCTGTGCCGCTCGTCCAGCGGCGTGGAGCCGCCGTGCCCCGGCAGGTCCATGGCGAGGACCCGGTGGTCGCGGGCCAGCCCCGCGTGCAGGTCGGCGAAGTCCTCGAGGGTCCGGCCGATGCCGTGCAGGAGCACCACCGTCGGGCCGTCGCCGGCGATCCGGCAGCGCATCCGCCGCCCGGCGACCGTGAGCTCGTCGGCCGGCGGCAGGGCGAGGGTCACGCCGGCCGTCCCGGGTCCGGCGCGACGGGTTCCGTGGCCGGCCGCGGCGCCGGAACCCGGGCCGGGCGGGGGCGCATCCCCAGGGCCAGCACCGTCCCGTAGCCGGCGGGGGCGACCCGGGCGAGCAGGTCGGGCAGCTTCGCCGACCAGCCGATCAGCACGCGGCCACGGCGGCGCTCGACCCCGCGCAGGATGACCTCGGCGGCCTTGGCCGGAGCGATGGAGAGCAGCTTCTCGAACTGCCTGCGGCCGGCCTCGTACTCCTCGACGGACACGCCGCTGCCGACCCGGGCGCTGCTGGCGATCCGGGTACGGATGCCGCCGGGGTGCACCGAGGTGACCCCGACCCCGTCGTCGACCAGCTCGTGCCGCAGTGCCTCGGTGAAGCCGCGTACCGCGAACTTGCTGGCCGAGTAGGCCGCCTGCCCGGCGGGCGCGATCAGCCCGAACAGGCTGGACACGTTGACCAGGTGGGCGCCGGGCTCGGCCTTGAGCGCGGGCAGCAGCGCGTGGGTCAGCCGCACCACGGCCCGGAAGTTGATGTCGACGACCCACAGGAACTCGTCGAGGGTGACCTGGTCGAACCGGCCGCCCAGCGCCACGCCGGCGTTGTTGACCAGCAGCCGGATCCGCGGGTGGGCGGCGAGGATCGCGGCGGCGACCCGGTCGGTGGCCTCGGCATCGGCGAGGTCGACCAGGTGGGTCTCGATCCGCCGGTCGGGGTGCGCGGCGCGGATGGCGGCGACCACGGCGTCCAGCCGCTCGGCGTCCCGGTCGAGCAGGACCAGGTCGGCGCCGCGCCGGGCCAGCCCGTGTGCCAGGGCCTCGCCGATGCCGCTGGCCGCGCCGGTCAGCACCGCGGTGCCGCCGGGGAAGACGAAGTCACGCATGGCGCTCCTCGGGTCAGGCGACGGGCGCGGGACGGTCGGCGACGGTGGCGGGCGTGCCCGCGCGGGAGAAGCGCACGCCGGAGTCGGTGACCCGGCCGTGGCGCATCAGCAGCACGTCGCGGGGATAGTTCTGGTGCAGCCGCCAGGGCGCCGCCGGGCCCTGCTTGGGCAGCCGGTCGACGGCGCGCAGCACGTAGCCGGACCGGAGGTCGATGATCGGCACGAGGTCGTCCGTGTCCGGGGCGAGCGGCGTGACGATCTGCTGGCCGGTGACGTCGAGGTGGCGCAGCAGCCGGCACACGTACGTGGCGACCAGGTCGGCCTTGAGCGTCCAGGAGGCGTTGGTGTAGCCGATGGTCATGGCGAAGTTCGGCACGCCGGAGAGCATCATGCCCTTGTAGGCGACGGTCTTCGCGAGGTCGATCTCGGCGCCGTCGACCACGAGGGTCATCCCGCCGAGGGCGAGCAGGTTGAGGCCGGTGGCGGTGACCACGATGTCGGCGGGCAGTTCCGCGCCGGAGGTGAGCCGGATGCCCTGCTCGGTGAAGGTGTCGATGGTGTCGGTGACCACCTCGGCCGTGCCGGCGCTGAGCGCGGCGAACAGGTCCCCGTCGGGCACCACGCAGAGCCGCTGGTCCCAGGGGTTGTAGCGGGGCGAGAAGTGCCGGTCGAGGTCGTAGCCGACCGGGAGCCTTCCCCGGGCGGCCCGGCGAAGGAACTTCTTCACCAGGCCCGGGGCGCGCCGGCTGAGCTGGAAGTTGGCCACCCCCAGCGCGACGTTCTTCCAGCGCGTCACCGCGTACGCGGCCTTCGCCGGGAGCCGGCGCCGCGCCGCGTCGGCGAACGGGTCGCGGGAGGGCAATGCGATGACGTACGTAGGTGAGCGCTGGAGCATGGTGACGTGGGCGGCCCGCTCGGCCATGGCCGGGACCAGGGTGACCGCGGTGGCGCCGCTGCCGATCACCACCACCCGCTTGCCGGCGTAGTCCAGGTCCTCGGGCCAGTGCTGCGGGTGCACGAGCCGGCCGGTGTAGCGCTCGACGCCCGGGAACTCGGGGGTGTAGCCCTCGTCGTAGCGGTAGTAGCCGGAGTTGGTGAACAGGAAGCCGCAGGTCAGGACCACGTCCTCGCCGGTGTCGTCGCGCCGGGCGCGCACGGTCCAGCGGGCGGTGGAGCTGTCCCACTCGGCGCGCACCACCCGGTGGTGGAAGCGGATGTGCTGCTGCACGCCGTACTCGCGGGCGGTCTCCCGGACGTAGGACCGGATGGCGTCGCCGTCGGCGATCGCCTTCGGGTTGGTCCACGGCTTGAACGAGTAGCCGAGGGTGAACATGTCGGAGTCGGAGCGGATGCCCGGGTAGCGGAACAGGTCCCAGGTGCCGCCGACGGCAGCCCGGGCCTCCAGCACCGCGTACGTCTTGCCGGGGCACTCGCGTTGCAGGTGGACGGCGGCGCCGACGCCGGAGAGCCCGGCACCGACGATGAGGACGTCGACGTGGTCGGAGGCCATGGCATCTCCCGTTCGGCCGGCAGTGGACGGACACTATCCAGCCCCGTCGACGCCAGTCAACACCATGTCGAGTGGAATCGACACGGTGTCGAGCGGGTGTAACATCGGCCGACATGACACCCGCCCGTACGCCGACCGGCACCGCGCCGACGCGCGGGCGGCGACCCGGCCGCTCCACCGGCGACGACCGGGAGGTGGCCATCCTGGCCACCGCCGAGCGGCTGCTGCGGCAGCGCCCCTTCGGCGACATCTCCATCGACGACCTGGCCCGGGGCGCCGGCATCTCCCGGCCCACCTTCTACTTCTACTTCCCGTCGAAGGACGCGGTGCTGCTCACCCTGCTCGACCGGGTGACCGAGGAGGCCAACACCGCCGCGGGCGACGTGCTGGTCCGGCTCGCCGAGGACCCGCGGGCCCGCTGGCGGGAACTCATCGCCCGGTTCCACGCGACCTTCGGCGGCCACCGGGACGTCGTGCTGGCCTGCGCCCAGGTGCGCGGCACCAACGCCGAGGTGCGCCGGCTCTGGGCCGAGGTCCTCGAACGCTGGGTACGCGCCGTCGAGGCGGCCATCGAGGGGGAACGCGCGCGTGGCGCGGCCCCGGACGGGCTGCCCGCCCGGGACCTCGCCATCGCGCTGAACTCGATGAACGAGCGGGTGTGGTACGCGACCTTCGCCGGCGACGGGCCGGCCGTGGCCGAGCGGGACGTGGTCGACGTGCTGCTCGACGTCTGGCTGACCGCGATCTACCGGACCACCACCCCGCCGGTCAGCCCGTCCGCGTGAAGTCCATGACCCAGTTGGTCTCCCAGGTCCGCTCGCCGTCGGTGGAGAACGCCTGCTCCCAGCGGCAGGAGGTGGGCGTGATCCGCGACCAGATGAACCGGCAGCGGATCGGCCGTCCCTCGTCGGTGTCGTCGGCGTAGAACGTGCCCACGCCGTCGACGAACCGGCCGACCATCGGCGGCTGTTCGAGCACCCCGCGCCTGCTGTTCATCCAGTAGATCGACCAGAGCCCGGTCTCCGCGTCGCGGATGCGGACCGTCGACCCGGAGAAGCCCCGGGTCGGGAAGCGGATCTCGTCGAAGCTGCCGGCGCCGTCGAAGAACGAGCGGGCCACCGAGGTGCCGGGGAACTCGTCCCACTCGTCGCTGCCCACGTGCCGCTTGACCAGCCGCCGGTTGGTCACGTCCCAGCTGCCGACGAAGAAGTCGAAGTCGCTCATCAGAAACCCACCTTTCCCTCGGCCCGGTGGTCGGCCAGGTAGCCGGCCAGGTCCGGCCGGTCGGGGGCGAGCACGTGCCGGATCCAGGCCGTCCGCTCGTGCTCCAGCACGCCCAGCTCCCAGACGCAGCCGACGCCCGGGCGTTCCAGCGGGACGAAGTGCGCCGGGTCGTCGTCCGGGCAGTCCAGCGCGGGCTGGCCGGCGATCGCGATCCGGCACTCCACCACGTTGTCGAAGAACCAGCTGTACGCCAGCAGGTACGCGCCGGTGTCCGCGCCCCGGTGCAGCACCACCCACCCGGCCGGCGGGGTGCCGCCGTCCGGGGCGGGAAGCAGCTTCGGCAGGTACGCGTAGGCGGCCTCGATCACCTCCGGTTCGAGGCGGCGGTCCGGCTGGTCGATGTGGTAGCGCTTGACGTGCCGGCCGGCGACCTCGACGGTCCCCGGCACGGTCAGTTCCTTGTCGTGGAAAGCCATGCCGGGACAGTAGGACCACTCCCCTGACAGCTAGTGTCAGTGGAATGCGGGCCAGTCGTCTCCTGTCCATCCTGCTGCTGCTCCAGGCCCACGACCGGCTCACCGCCGCCGAGCTGGCCCGGCGGCTGGAGGTCTCGGTACGCACCGTCTACCGCGACGTCGAGTCGCTGCACGCCGCCGGCATCCCGCTCTACGGCGAGGCCGGGCACTCAGGCGGCTACCGGCTCGTCGACGGCTGGCGGACCCGGCTCACCGGGCTCACCGCCGAGGAGGCCGACCGGCTGCTCTTCGCCGGGCTGCCCGGGCCGGCCGCCGAGCTGGGCTACGAGTCGGTGGTGGCCACCGTGCAGCTCAAACTGCGCGCCGCGCTGCCGCCGCCGCTCGCTGACCGGGCCGCCCGTCTGGAGCAGCGGTTCCACCTGGACACCCCGGGCTGGTACTCCGACGGCGACCCGTCGCCGTACCTGGCCGCCGCGGCCGAGGCGGTGTGGCGGGAGCACCGGGTCCGGGTCCGCTACCGGAGCTGGAACGGCGAGGTGACCCGGGTCCTCGAACCGTACGGGCTGGTGCTCAAGGGCGGCCGCTGGTACGTGGTGGCCGCCCGCCCGGACCGCGCCGAGCCCGCCACCTACCGGGTCAACCAGATCCTCGACCTGACCCCGCTGGACGAGCCGTTCGACCGGCCGGAGTTCGACCTGCCGGCCTGGTGGCGGGCGCACGTGGTCGCCTTCCGGGCCGGCCTGCACCGCGACGAGGCGACGATCCGGCTCTCGACTCGGGGCCGGGAGCGGCTGCGCGAGGTCGCCAGCGACGCGGTCGTCGCCGCGGTGGACGCCAGCGCCGGCCCGCCCGACGCGGCGGGCTGGGTACGGGCGGTCGTACCCATCGAGTCGCTCACCCACGCGCACGGCGACCTGCTGCGGCTCGGCGCCGAGGTGGAGGTCCTGACCCCCGCCACCCTGCGCGACCGCCTGGCCGAGACCGCCAGCGCGCTCGCCGCCCTCTATCACCCGCCCGCCCCCCATTGATCAGAAGGTTCGCGTCGGCGCCGATCTCCCCGGTGACGCGAACCTCGTTGTCGACCCGTCGTCAGCCGAGGTCGCGCAGGGCCGTCGCCAGGGTTTTCAGCGCGCGGTCGATGTCGGACGCGGGGTTGGCGGCGTAGCCGAGGACCAGGCCGGGCGGTTGCGGGCGCTGGCCGTGCCAGGACAGGGGCTGCACCTTGACGCCGCGGCGCAGCGCCGCCGCGGCCAGCGCCGTGTCGTCGACGTCGCCGGGCAGTGTGACCAGCAGGTGCAGGCCCGCCGCCGCGCCGTGCACCACGGCGCCGGGCAGGTGCGCACGGACCGCCCGGATCATCGCGTCCCGGCGGCGGACGTGCCGGCGGCGCAGCAGCCGCAGGTGGCGTTCCAGCTCGCCGGAGTCCATCAGCTCGGCCAGCACCAACTGCGGCAGGGCGGCATTGCCCAGGTCGGCCATCCGCTTCGCCGCCACCAGGTCGGCATGCAGCCGGGGCGGCACCAGCACCCAGCCGATCCGCAGCGCCGGGGCGAGCAGCTTGGAGACGCTGCCGGTGTAGCAGACCCGCTCCGGCAGCATTCCGCGCAGCGCCGGCACCGGCGGGCGGTCGTAGCGGTGCTCGGCGTCGTAGTCGTCCTCGATGACCAGGCCGCCGCGGCGGGCCCAGCCCAGCAGCCGGCGGCGCCGGTCACCGTCGAGCACCACGCCGGTCGGGAACTGGTGCGCCGGGGTGAGCAGCACGGCCGGCGCGCCGCTCTCCGCCAGCCGGTCGACCCGCAGGCCCTGGGCGTCGACCGGCACCGGCGGGGTCTCCAGCCGCCAGTTGTTCAGGTGCTGGCGTACGCCGAGCGAGCCGGGATCCTCCACGGCGACCGTGTGCACCCCGTCGGCGTGCAGCACCTGGGCGAGCAGGCCGAGCGCCTGGGACACCCCCGCCACGACCACCACCTCGGCCGGGTCGACCCGGATGCCCCGGTTGCGGGCCAGCCAGGTGGCGACCGCGAGCCGCAGCGCGGAGGTGCCGGTCGGGTCGCCGTACCCGAAGGCGGCGGGCGTCAGGCGGTGCAGCACCGCGCGTTCCGCGCGCAGCCAGGCCGCGCGGGGAAAGGCCGCCAGATCGGGTACGCCGGGCGTGAGGTCCAGCTCCGCCGGGGCGTTGCGCAGCGCGTCGAAGACGCCGGTGTCCGGCCGTGCGCCGAACACCTCCGGCGGGCGGCGCGGCGCCGGCGCCCGGGTGACCACGGCGGCGGGGGTGGCCACCACGACCGTGCCGGCCCGGCCCCGGCCGACCACGTGCCCGTCCTCGGTCAACCGCTGGTACGCCTCGGTCACCACGCCCCGCGACACGCCCAGCTCGGCGGCGAGCACCCGGCTGGCCGGCAGGCGGGCGCCCACCGGCACCCGGCCGTCGGCGATCGCGGCCCGCAGCCGGGCGGCCAGCCAGTCGGCGCGCCCGCCGGGCGGGGCCTCCCCGACGTCGAGCTGCAGGAAGTCGGTACCGGCCGTTATGGACCCCTCGACCGCCGATGGTTTGGCCCTGTCCATCAGACCATTATGGTCGCAGGCTGGACCGCATGAGCATCGCCTTCCTGCTGACCACGCTCGTCGTGGTGATCACCCCGGGCACCGGGATGATCCACACCCTCGCCACCGGCCTCTCCGCCGGCCGGCGGGCCGGCCTGGTGGCCGCCGCCGGCTGCACCCTCAGCCTCGTCCCGCATCTGGTCGCCGCGACGACCGGGCTGGCGGCCCTGCTCCGCGCCGGCACCCCGGCGTTCCGCGTGGTCACCTGGCTGGGCGTGGCGTACCTGCTCTGGATGGTCTGGGCGGCGCTGCGGGATCGCGGCCCGCTGCCGCTGGACGAGCACCGCCCGCCCCGACCGGCCGGCCGGCTGTTCCGCGACGGGGTGCTGCTGAACCTGCTCAACCCCAAGGTCACCGTCTTCTTCGTGGCGTTCCTGCCGCAGTTCGTGCCGCCGGACGCGCCGGACGCGCCGATCCGGATGCTGGCCTGCGGCGCGGTGTTCATGCTGGCCACCCTGGTGGTCTTCGCCGGATTCGCGCTGCTGGCCGGAGCGCTGCGCCGCCGGGTGCTGGCCCGGCCCCGGCTGACCGCGCTGCTGCGCCACGGCTTCGCCGGCAGCTTTCTCGCCCTGGGCCTCGGCCTGGCCCTCACCGCCCGATAGGAGTCCTCCCGTGCGCTTCCGCCACTCCCCCGAGGTCTGGTCGACCTTCCCCGAGCTGACCTGCGGCGTCCTGCACGCCACCGGGATCACCCCGGGCGTGGACGTCGCCCCGCGGCTGGCCCGGTACGCCGACACCGCCCGCGCCCGCCTCGCCGGCGGCACGGAGGGCGGCTTCCCGGAGATCCAGGCCTGGCGGCGGGCCTTCGCCCGGACGGGCTCGCCGCCGACCCGCTACCGGTGCGCCGCCGAGTCGCTGCTGCGCCGGTTCCGCCGCGACGGGGCGCTGCCCCGGCTGCACCCGCTGGTCGATCTGGGCAACGCTCTCTCCCTCGGGTACGCCGTGCCGGTGGCCGTGCTGGACCTCGCCCGGATCGCCGGGGACCTGACCGTGCGCCCGGCCTTGGGCACCGAGACCTACCTGACCCTCGGCGGGAACGAGGAGCGTCCCGAGCCGGGTGAGCTCATCTTCGCCGACGCGGCCGGCCGGGCCCACTCCCGGCGCTGGACGCACCGGCAGAGCGGCGCGTCGGCGGTGCGCGCGGAGACCGCCGAGGTGCTGGTCGTGATCGAGGCGATGCACGAGGGCGGCGCGGAGACCGTGCCCCGGATGCTCCGGGAGCTGGCCGGCGCCCTGGCCGAGGACTGGGGAGCACCGGCCCGGACGGCGGTGCTGACCCCCGGGGCACCCGAGTTCGCGGCGCCCGTCATGCGCACCTGAGACGTCCGGGCTTCCTGCGGCGGGGGTGCTCCCGGTGTACGGGCCACCGGGAGCACCCCACGGTCAGGACAGCTCCGGCGGATCCAGCCAGGTCCAGGTGACGCCGTCGGCGGAGAGCCAGGCGCCCTTGCTGTCCGGCCAGCCGGTCTGCGCGTACCCGCCCGGCACCGCGCGCGGGTCGGCCCCGGGGCCCAGCGGGGCGGGACGCAGCGTCGCGCCGTCGTCGGAGCTGGCGAACATCAGCGGGTCCTCCCGGGCGGAGACGCCGGCCTGCACCACCAGCACCCCGTCGGGGCGCACCGCCGCCCGGATCGTGCGCTCGCCGACCCGGGCCGTTCCGGCGGCACGCGTCCAGGTGGCGCCGCCGTCCGCGCTGCGCCAGATCACCAGGGCGCCCCGCACCCGGCCGACCGCGTAGACGGTACGCCCGTCGTGAGTGGCGACCGCCGGGCCGCCGACCTCGTCGGAGGCGGTGAGGCCGTCCGGGAACTCGTGCCGCGACCAGGTGCGGCCGCCGTCCCGGCTCACGTCGACGGCGCTGCCGGTCCAGATGATCCGACCGCCGTCGCCCACGTGCTGACCGGTCCGGCCGCTGAGCCAGAGGCCGGCGGCGCCCGGCACGCTCGGGACCACCGCGGCGTTGCGCAGGGCCGACCGCTGGCGGAGCTGGGCGACGTCGCCGGTGGCCGGATCCACGGCGACGAGGGGGTCTTCGCTGGGGCCCGGCAGCCGGCCGCCGAGGACCTGCCAGCCCGCCGGCAGCGCGTCGACCCGCCGCACGGTCACCTCCCGCCAGGTGTTCCCGCCGTCGGTGCTGGCGATCCACCCCATGGACCGGTTGTCCGGGGCGGAGCGGGAGATGTACGAGGCCACCACGGTGCGCGGTGCGACGGCGCGGAGGTCCGCCATGGCGTCGGCCGGCACCGGCAGCGGGCCGGTGCGCCAGTGCCGGCCCCCGTCGTCGGTGCTGGCCCAGCGCAACGGGCAGTCGCGGCAGTCGGTCCAGCGCAGGTAGACGTGGCTCAAATCGCCGACAGCGGGACGGCCGGTGAAGATCTGCCGGCCCTCCGGCTCGGCGGTGGGCGTGGCGCCCGGGGTGGGGATGAAGTCCGGGGTGCGGTCCGTGCCGAACCGGACCGGAGGCGGGACGGAAGTGTCCGGCCGGGACGCCACGGCGACGCCCGAGCCGGTGATCACCAGCGCCACCGTGGCGACGGCGAGGACCCGGCGCCGGAGTCGGCGCCGCCGGGCCGCGGCGACGACCTGCGCGAAGTGCGGCTTGAAGCCGGCCTGGGCGGCGGCGTTCAGGCCGGTGAAGTCCAGATCAGGCATGGCGCGCCTCCCGCTCCGACCGGATCGTGGCCGGGCCGGACGGCGCCGGTCGGGCGTCGTCCTCGCCGAGGTGCTCGGCGAGAGCGCGGCGGGCCCGCACCAGGCGGGTCTTCACCGCCTCCACCGAGCAGCCCAGTAGCGTCGCCACCTCGGTGACCGGCAGGTCGGCGAGGTGGTGCAGCACCACGGTCTCCCGGGCCGACCGGGGCAGCCGTTGCAACGCCGCCACGAGCGCCACATGGTCCGGCGACAGGCCCGGCGCGTCGGGTGGCGCCGGAACCAGCCGCCCCGAGCGGATCAGCCCGTGCAGCAGCGCCCCCCGGCGGTGCCGGGACCGGGCCACGTTCAGGGCCACGGTGCGCAGCCAGGCCTCCGGGTTGACCACCTCACGGAACCGGCCCGGGCGAGCCAACGCCCGGACGAACGCCTCCTGCACGACGTCCTGCGCCTCGGCGTAGTCGCCGGTCATCGCGTACATCTGGGCCACCAGCCGCGCCGCCGAGGCGGCGTACACCTGGCTGAGCTGTTCCTCCGGATCCACATCGTCCCCTCCCTTGTCGGTCGTCTCATCCCTACGACCGGCGAGCGGGCGGTGCGGTGACATCCCGTTTCGAGCGGACCGCGGGTCAGGCGTCGGGACGGTCCGGGTCGTCGGCGGCCATGATCTCGTCGAACTCGCCCGGGGTGATCTCACCGGTGCGCAGGCGGCGGGCGTTCGCGGCGAACCGGGCCACCGCGGCGCCCCGCGGGTCGGGCGGGGTCAGCAGGCCGGAGTCGGCGGCGAGCGCGGTCGCCGCGTCGGCCACCTGGCGGGGATCGGCGGTGTCGACCGGCTCGCCGTGCAGTTCCCGCAGCGCGGCGGCGAGCCGGGCGTCGGCCGCGTCGCCCGCGCCCCACCAGCGCCGGGCCAGCTCGACCGTGCGGCCGAGGCTGTCCTCGCCCACGCGCTCGGACCGCAGCTCGGCCCGCATCATGCGCAGGAAGGTGACGGTGACGGCGTCGGAGTCATCGGCGATCATGCCTGCACCCTAACGACCGGCTGCGACAAACCCGGTCGGGCACCCGACCGGCGGCGGCATGATCGGGGCATGGAGCGACCACCGGCCCGCGGGCACCGGAACATCCCGCACACCGCCGACATCCGTATCGAGGCGTGGGCGCCGGACCGCGAGGGCTGCGTGGCCGAGGCGGTCACCGCGCTGGTGGAGACCTTCGTGGACACCACAGGGGCGGTCGCCGGCGGGGAGACCGGGTTCCGGGTGCCGCCGGGCGCCGACGCCGACCTGCTGGTGGGCGTCCTGGACGAGGTGATCTTCCGGCTGGACACGGCGGACGAGCTGCCGCTGGAGACCGAGGTGCGTGCGGCCGAGGACGGCGGCCTGGCGGTGCGCTGGCGGACCACCGGCACCGACGCGGTCGAGCTGGTCGGCGCGGTTCCCAAGGCGGTGTCGCTGCACGAGCTGAGCTTCGCCGCCGAGCCGGACGGCTGGCGCTGCGCGGTGACGCTGGACGTGTGAGCGGGCTCAGCCCCCACCACCGGGGGGGCTCAGCCCTTCACCACGCCGAGCGGGACCAGCCGGGCCACCTTCCGGCACAGGCCGGCGCCCTCGGCCGCCGCCACCACGGCGGTCACGTCCTTGTACGCGGCCGGCATCTCCTCGGCCAGCCCACGCCGGCTGGCGCCGCGCACGGCGATGTCCCGCGCCTCCAGCTCGCGGCGCGGGTCGTGCCCGCGGACCGCCTTGGTGGCCTGCTTGCGGCTCTGCACCCGGCCGGCACCGTGGCAGGTGGACGCCCAGGCCGGCGAGCCGGCCACGCCGGTGAGCACGTACGAGCCGGTGCCCATGGAGCCGGGGATGAGGACCGGCTGCCCGGCGGGGCGCAGGTCGTCGGGCAGCTCGGGGTGCCCCGGCGGCAGGGCCCGGGTGGCGCCCTTGCGGTGCACGCAGAGCGGGCGGGGCCTCCCGTCCACCTCGTGCGTCTCGATCTTGGCGAGGTTGTGCGAGATGTCGTACACGAGGTCGAGGTCGCAGCCGGTGACCCGGGCGAAGACCTGCCGGGCGGCGTGGGCGAGCAGCTGCCGGTTGGCGCGGGCGTAGTTGGCCGCGGCGGCCATCGCCCCCAGGTAGGCCCGGCCCTCGTGGGACGAGACCGGCGCGCAGGCCAGCTGTCGGTCGGGCACGTGGATGCCATGCCCGGGCATCACCTTCTCCATCTCCCGGACGTAGTCCGTGCAGATCTGGTGGCCCAACCCGCGCGAACCACAGTGGATCATGACGCAGACCTGGCCGGCACGCAGCCCGAAGGCCCCCGCCACGGCCTCGTCGTAGACCTCCTCCACCGCCTGCACCTCGAGGAAGTGGTTGCCGGAGCCGAGGCTGCCGACCTGCCGGGCGCCACGCTCCACGGCCCGCTCGCTCACCTGGGCGGGGTTCGCGTCGCCCACCGCGCCGTAGTCCTCGCAGCGGTCCAGGTCCCGCTGCACGCCGAAGCCGCGCTCGACGGCGTACCGGGAGCCGCCACGGAGCACCGCGTCGAGCTCGGCCGGGTCGGTCAGGTGCCACACGGCGCCCTTGCCCATGCCGCGCGGGGTGGATTCGCTCAGGCCGTCCATCACGGCGTCCAGCCGGGGGCGCAGCGCGGCCCGGTCCAGGTCGGCGGCGAGCAGCCGGACCCCGCAGGAGATGTCGAAGCCGACCCCGCCGGGCGAGACCACTCCCCCGTCCTCCACGTCGGTGGCGGCGACGCCGCCGATCGGGAAGCCGTAGCCCCAGTGCACGTCCGGCATGGCGTAGGAGGCGCCGACGATGCCGGGCAGGGTCGCCACGTTCGCCACCTGCTCCAGTGACTTGTCGGCCCCGGCGTCGGGGAGCAGGTCCCGGGACGCGAAGACGACCCCCGGCACCCGCATCGGGTCGTGCCGGTCGATCCGGAATCGGTACGGCGACTCCTCGACCAGGTCCATCCCGCCCGGCTACCCCGGCCCGGACCGGTTACACCCGGTCTGGTTCTCTTTCGCCCGGTCCGGGTAGTGCGCCTGCATGCCCCAGCGATACGAGAACTACGACAGGATCGCCCTCGTCACCGGCGCGGACTCCGGCATCGGCAAGGCCTGCGCGGTGGCGCTCGCCGAGGCCGGCTTCGACATCGGCATCACCTGGTACGGCGACCCGGACGGCGCCGAGCGCACCGCCACCGAGGTACGCGCCACCGGCCGCCGCTGCGAGGTGGCCGAGATGGACCTGACCCGGCTGCCGGAGGGTGCCGCGGTCGTCGACGACCTGGCCGCCCGGCTCGGCGGGCTCGGCGTGCTGGTCAACAACGCCGGCACCGGGCTGGCCACGCCCTTCGTCGACGTGGCCTGGGAGAAGTGGCGGGAGGTGCTGGCCGTGGACCTGGACGGGCCGTTCCTCTGCTCCCAGCGCGCCGCCCGGCGGATGCGGGCGGGCGGCCGGGGCGGCCGGATCATCAACATCACCAGCGTGCACGAGCACGCCCCGCGGGTCGGCTCGTCGGCGTATTGCGCGGCGAAGGGCGGGTTGGGCCTGCTCACCAAGGTGATGGCGCAGGAGCTGGCGGTCGACGGGATCACGGTCAACGCGGTCGCGCCCGGCGAGATCGCGACCCCGATGACCGGGCAGGAGGACGTGGACCCGTTCACCGAGGACCGGCCGGGCGTGCCGGTGGGGCGGCCGGGGGACGCCCGGGAGGTGGCGGCGGTCGTCGCCCTGCTCGCCTCGCCCGCCGCCGCCTACGTCACCGGGGCGTCCTGGCCGGTGGACGGGGGGATGTTGATGATGGGTCCGCAGGCGTCGACGCTTCCGTCCGACTGGCGGTCGGTGTGAGGGCCGGCCTGCGTGGGTCGGCGGTGGGTCAGCCCGGCACCGCCTCCCTGGTTTCGGACAGTGCTCCCCTCTCCGGGTAGTGGCAGGCGGTGAGCTGCGTTCCGCCGTCCCGGGTGACCAGGACCGGTTCGTCCTCGGCGCACCGCTCCTGGGCTTTCCAGCAGCGGGTGCGGAAGCGGCAGCCCGAGGGTGGGTTGAGTGGGGTGGGGACGTCGCCGGTGAGGCGGATGCGTCCGGCGGGGCCGAGGGTGGTGACGTCGGGGATGGCCGAGAGCAGGGCCCGGGTGTAGGGGTG
>NZ_JBEXLM010000053.1:0-27330 GCF_040609975.1 Micromonospora sp. NPDC004551
ACACGGCGGCTGCTTCCCGATCATCCTCAAAGGCACCGGCCCGGTCGGCACCGTCACCGTCTCCGGACTACCCCAACTCGACGACCACCGCCTCGCCGTCGAAGCCCTCGAACTCTTCCTCAATTCCAAGGACTCCGAGAAGACAGCCGCCTCCTGAACGGCTCCTTCTCAACTTCCGGCTGACGCAATCCCAGTCACGGAGGGCGAGGTCAGACACGCAAGATGCGGCGTCGAAGGAGCGCGAAGCCGACACGCCAGGGCATCTGACGCTTCACCAACTGGTCGTGGTGTTGACCCCTCCGATCGCCACCACGCCACCGCCGCTGACACTCGAGCCACCAGCGACCACCGCGCGGCACAGCGGACGCCCACTGCCTACCGTGCGTGGCGCGCGGTCTGGCGGCAGATCCGGATGCCGTGACCGCCGATGCGACCGGCGTTCGGCTCGCCGAGCCTGCCGACGGTCGGGGAGGCATCAACGTGCGCTCGGCTCAGGCCGGGTAGCCGAGGTGCCGGGTCCAAGCTTCGCCGACGCGGGTGCGGCCCGCGCTGTGTGCGTTCCTCACCGTCACTTGGCCGATCTATCGGGACGGTGGTGTCCGGGCGCTCGACGAGGGTGCGTAGCACCGGATGGGGTGCGGCCCCGAACCGCGATTTCTTACCGACCGGTGACGCCGTCGATAAGCTCCCGCAGGATGTCGGCGTGACCGGCATGCCGGACGGTCTCGCTCGTCATGTGGGCGAGCACCCAGCGAAGCGTACGAGGTGCGTCACCGACCGGCTGCACGGTGAGGACGTCCGGGCCAGCGGCTGCGCTGATGTGGGCGTCGCTTTCGGCGATCGCGGTGCGGTAGCCGGCGATGATCTGATCCGGGGACCGGTCTGGCTCGACCACCATGGCGAAGTCCACGTCGGCGTAGTGCGGGTCGCCGGCGAACGTGTAGCCGAACCAGTACCGTTCGGCGTCGGTCAAGTGCTGAACCAGGCCCAGCAGTGTGGTGTCGGAGACGACCAGGCGGCGCCGCAGCTGCTCCTCGTTCAGGCCCGCGACCTTCTTCAGCACGCATGATCGAGCGAAGGACAAGAAGGCGAGGGCGGTGTCGAGTTCGCCACCGTCGTTGCGCGGCACGGCTTCGCGTTGGGATTCGATCATGGCCCGACCTTACGTGATCGTCATCGGGGGGAGGCCGGCGCGAATGTCGTCTGAGCGGTTCCGACCAGACTCCCGCTCATCGGTGACGTACTTGTCGCCGCGACGGGTGTGGCGCCACACATGCTCATCGACACCGATGACCAACACGTTGTCGAACCGGCCGACGTCGTCGATCAGCACCCGCTTGCCCTCGGCCAGCACGGCGTCGTTAGCGGTGTTCCAGGCAACCCCGAGACCTTCGGCGACCCGGGCGACGGTCAGGTGCTGGACCACGATGGCTTCCAGCGCCCACCGCAGCCCACGACGCGACAACTTGGCCCGAGGCTCGGCAGCCAGGGTGGTGTCTTGCCGCCACACGTGCCCGCAGCCGGAACACCCGGTAGCGGCGCACGACCACCTCCAGCGTCGTGGGACGCCACCCGAGCGGCTCGTGCGCCAGTCGCCGGGTCACGGTGTCCCGCGGCGTCCCCTCACAACCGCAGCGGCGGCACCACTGGTCAGGCTCGACGACCCGGCACGCCACCACAGCACGATCCGGTTCGAGCCGCTGCCCAACAGCTTCGAGGCCAAGCTCGTCGAGCCGGCAAAACGTGGTCGGGTCAGGGCAGGCGAAGCCCGCATGAGGGGTAACGTCAGGCACGTCGAGGTCTTCCGGATGGACGGCGGAGGACGTGGCGAGGTCGCACTCCCGGAGAAGTTCGACGCTCCCCCACGAAGCGGGCCCGTCGAGGGATCGCCGGAATCCTTCGACGGGCCCGGTCGCCGAGCCTCAGCCCCAGGTCTGGCCGGCCGGTTCCTTGATGGTGCGGTTGATCCGATTGAAGAAGTTAGTCAATGCGATTTCCAGGTTGATCGCGCCGATCTGCTCCTCAGTGAAATGGGCATTGACCCCTTCCCAGATCTCGTCGGTGACTCCCTCCGCGCCGTCCTGCAGCCGGGTGGCGGCCTCGGCCAGCGCCAGTGCCGCGCGCTCCGCATCGGTGTAAAACGGCGCCTCACGCCACGCCGCTACGTTGTGCAGCCGCTCGTCGGTGTCACCGGCCTTCTTCCCCCCGGCGACACTGGCGTAGACGCACGCCGAGCAGCTGTTGATCTGGCTCGCGCGCAGATGGACCAGCGCGAGCAGCTTCGGGTCGACGCCCCCAGCAGCGATCGCCTTCTGCAGGTGCCCGATCGCCTTCCACACGTCGGGGTTGTTGGTGTTCTTGTTCTTCAGTCGGTTCTGCATGGCAGGATGCTCTCCTTGCTCGGGGTTACCTTGCGGGGCTGGTGCCCGTCACCCCTATGACGGACCAGCTTCCAGGGAGGTAACACCATGTCCGGCACCCATCCAGCCGATCCGATCGCCGAGGCCTTCGAGGCGCACCGCGACCGGCTCACAGCCGTCGCCTACCGCGTACTCGGCTCGCACGCTGACGCGGACGACGCGGTCCAGGAGGCGTGGCTGCGCCTATCCCGCCAGGACACCGACACCATCGACAATCTCGGCGGCTGGCTGACCACCGTGGTCGGCCGCATCAGCCTCGATCTCATACGCTCGGGCCGCACGCGCCCGACAGTTCCACTCGACGACCAGCTGCCCGAACTCACCGTGACGCTCGACGCTGGTCCGGCTCCGGAAGAGCTTGTGGCGCTGGGCGACTCGGTGGGCCTGGCGCTGTTGACGGTCCTGGACTCGCTGCGCCCTGACGAGCGCCTGGCGTTCGTGCTGCACGACGTGTTCGCCGTCCCCCACGGGGAGATCGGCACCATTCTCGGCAGGTCCGCCGACGCGACCAAGATGCTCACCAGCCGCGCCCGCCGGAAGGTGCAGGCCGCCCGGCAGTCGGCAAGCGACCGACAGCGGCACCGCGAGGTGGTCGGGGCGTTCTTGGCCGCGGCCCGCGAGGGCCAGTTCGAGCGTCTGCTGGAAGTTCTCCACCCCGAAGTGAAGTTCACCGTCCACACCCCGAACGGTCGCTTCGTCACGCTCGGAGCCACCGAAGTCGCCACCCGCGCCCGAGTGGCCGGCAGTGCAGCACGAGGACATGCGGCGACCGTCAACGGCCGCCCCGGCGTCATCTCCTGGAACGAGGACGGCACCCCGCTGTCCCTGCTCGCCTTCACCGTCGCCGACGGCCGCATCACCGAGATCACCGCTGTGATCGACCCAGCCAAGCTCGCGCTCATCGACCTGCCAGACCCAGTGTGAACCGCCGATGCCCTGCGCCAGGCCCTACACCCTCAACTGTGAAGCGCCGCGTTGGTGGCCCAGCGTGACATGGGGGACTATCTCGCTAACGGCATCTCTCTGCTGCCAGCGCCTTGACACAGAGAGGTGCCGTTAGATCCACAGTCCCTGACATGGGTCAGGTTTTGCGGACTGCGCTGGTGAAGCCGGCGATGAAGAGGGTGGCGAAGGTCCAGGCGAGCAGTTGCAGGAACCAGCCGGCGACGGTGAGGGTTTGGCCGGCGGGGGTGTTGGTGGGTTGGCAGCGGTCGCGGGCGCCGGTTTTGATCAGTGGGGTGCCGAGGTCGAGGCCCACGCCGATCTGGTCGATGGTGGTGCATGCGGTGGCTGCGACTGCTCCGGTGATCGCCGGCTTTTGGGCGAGGCCGCCTTGCTGGCCGCCGATGACGCTGAGCGTGACTGCGGTCGCAAGCGTGGCGAGGAGCAGGAGCAGGGAACGCCAGGGCTGGTAGCCGTAGCCGAGGGTAATGCCGGTGAGGCGACCCCAGGCGCGTTCGGAGCCGGCCAGTCCGGCGCGCTGGATCTGGTCGCGGCGTTGGGCGATGAGAATGGTGCGGGCGTCGCGGTCGTGGCCTGCGGTGCGGTAAGCGGCGGCGAGGTGCTGGTAGGGCTGGGCGGCGTAGCCAGGGGTGTGCTGGCGCAGCAGGGTCAGCCACCGCCGCAGTGACGCTGGCCGCGGCAGCCCGCTGTAAGTGAGCCCATCCACGTCGATCAGCGATCCCTGCTCCGGTGCCAGATGCGTCACCCGGTCGGTGTCGAGGCGGAAAGTGCCGCCAATTCGCGCCCCGGTCAACACCAGCACCGCGTGGCCATCTGCGCTGGTGGCGGTGAACCCGTCGTCCAGGAGCACGTCCTGGACGACCCGGAGGCCGTCAGTGTTCAGGGCGGGTCCGATGGTGTTCTCCAGCCGCGCCCCGCTGCAGTACAGGACACCGCCGAGATGGGCACCGGCCAGCCCGATCGTGCCCTGCTCGCTGGCGCCGGTGGCAGTGAACTCGCCGTCTAGGGCCACGTCCCGGTCGACCCGGAGGTGGTCGGCATCGAGGGCGGGTCCGGCGGTGTTCTCCAGCCGCGCCCCGCTGCAGTACAGGACGCCGAGGTGGGCACCGAGCAGCCGGATCGTGCCCTGCTCGCTGGCGCTGGTGGCGGTGAACCCGTCGTGCAGGAACACGTCCTGGTCGACCCGGAGGCCGTCGGTGTTCAGGGCGGGTCCGATGGTGTTCTCCAGCCGCGCTCCGCTGCAGTTCAGTTGGCCGCCGAGATGGGCACCGAGCAGCCGGATCGTGCCTCGCGCGCTGGCGCTGGTGGCAGTGAACCCGTCGCGCAGGAACACGCTTTGGTCGACCTGGAGGCCGTCGGCGTCGAGGGCGGGTCCGATGGTGTTCTCCAGCCGCGCTCCGCTGCAGTCCAACGTGCCGATGTGGGCAGCGAGCAGCCGGACCGTGCCTCGCGCGCTGGCGCTGGTGACGGTGCTCCTCTCGAGCGAAAGCACCCGCGCGGCAAAGCGGGTGGCGTCGACCGGCACGTCGTCCGAACCTGCCGCTTGCTCGATGCGGCACCCGGTCAAGGCAACCGCCAACAGTCGGGCATTGCGGATATTCACGCCGCTGAGCAGTAGACAGTCACGCAACTCCAGCGCCATGTCACTGGTGATGTTCTCCAGATCGATCTGACCGGCGATCCGGGCTCCGCGTAGCCGCAGGCCGCGGGGGTCGGGTTCGCTGACCACACGGCCGCGGACGAGCTCACGGATGATCGAAGCCGAGATCGTCCGCTCACCGCCCCAGGACCGCATCGCTGCCTCATCGACCGGCCCGTCACCGGCCAGATCGAGCACCTCGCCGCAGGCGACGGACTCAATCAGTCGCTGCTCCACAGGACTGTGCGCACGACCGTCCGCATCCCTCACCCGCCGGCTGCCTACTCGCGTCATGGCACCAATAATGGACAGCCACGTCATCTACCGCGAACCCCCTGACCGGGCCACGGCCCGCGACCCGTCAGCCGTTCCGCGTCGCGGACGATTGGAAAGGGTGATCGGACCCTGCGCGGACTGCGGCCCCTCCTCCGGCCTGCCGGCCGGCCGGGGGACGGAGCGGTTCCCAGTGGGTCAAGGCGGCCGGGCCTTGCCGAGAACTGCGGCGATCGGTCGGGGTCAAGGGTGGCCGTAGGCCATCGGCGTGCCGACGCGTAGCGCCCTTGACACCGCCCGGGCGACGTAGAGGATTGGGCATCCGGTGGATGGGCCACGCCCTGGCTCTCCTCGTCGTCGCACCGGGAACAGTGCCCGCGTGACTCGGAGGCAAGCAGCACTGCTGCACGGCAGCCAGCGCCCCGCCCTCGATGGAGAGCAACCCCGATGGCGATCCTCCCGCCTCAGCCCTTCACGCTCTTGGTGCTCCGCCGTGTGGCCGGCCGGCCCGGCCGATGCGGGCCGGAGGTCGCCAGCAGGCCAGGGCGGCCCGCTTGCGGGCCGAGCTGATCCTTGAAGAGGTTAATTCGGCAATGTCGAGCGGCCTACTCGTTGTCCTCCGTCGACTGATGTGCGACGCGCGTCCGCCAGGTGATCTTCGATCAGGACTGCTGTCGGCCACTGTCCGTGACGGTCGCTGAGCTGCTCGTGCCTTCGGTCGGTCTGAGGGGGCACGTCGGCCGGCTTGGCCGTACGGATGGCTGTACAGCCGCCTTGTGCCTGGAACTCTCAAGTCTTAACGGACCGGGGTCCCGGAAGTTGTCGTCGTTCAGTACCGTCCGGGCGGCAAGCTCCTTACAGGACGGGGGAACCCATGACGAATTCCTTCAGGTCTCGTCGCATGCTCGTCTGGACCGCGCCCGTGGCGCTCGCGCTGAGCGCGCTCGCCCCAGCCCTGCCGGCGCAGGCCGCGCCGAAGCCGCAGCCCACGCCAGCCGTCACCGGCCCGGTCGACAAGGACCTCAACGGTGACGCCGTTGCTGACCTGGTCGCCGTCGGCGGCCCGGGCACCGGCCTCGGCTCCGGCGTCTGGTCCGCGCTCGGCGTCAAGTCCCGCAAGACCGGCGTCGGTACCGGCAAGGTGCAAACCCCGGCTACCAACATCGGCCTACGCGGCAACGGATTCGGCAGCACCACCTCGCCGACCGAGTTCAACGGCGGACAGGCCACCACCGGCCGCTTCTTCGGCAGCACCGAGGAGGACTTCCTCGTCTACTACCCGGCCGGGGCCTATGCCGGCAGCGCCGCCTTCATCAAGGGCGCTGGCGACGGCACGATGCTCAACCCGGTCAGCGGCAACACGGCGAGCATCAGCGCCGACTACCTCCTCGACGCCAACGGCAACATCCCGCTGACGCTGGTGAACGCGTTCCAGGCCGATGGCATCGACAACGGCATCCCGGATCTGCTCGGGATCTCCGGTGACGCCACCAACGGCTACCGCCTCGGCTACCACCCCAGCTGGGGCGCACCGGGCCTCTACTTCGGCACCACCACGCTGACCAACCCCACTCCGACCGGCGGCACCGACTGGCAGAACTGGAGCATCGCCAGCACCCAGAGCGCCTCCGGCGTCGCGCTTTTTATGCACAACGCCACCACCGGCGACCTGTACCTCTGGACCGGCGTCACCATGCTCGACAACGGCGACGGCACCGGCTCCCTGATGCACAACCAGCACCAGGTGGCCGCGAACTGGAACACCGGCGTCGCGATCAGCACGCTGCAGGCCGCCGACATCAACCTCGACGGCACCCCGGACTTGTGGACCGTGCTGCCCGACGGGACCTACCGGGCGTACCTGATCTCCGGCCTGTCTAACAGCGGCACCCCGACGGTGGCCGCCACCCGCGCGAAGCAACTGCTCTGATCAACGGGAGGGGGCGCGCTGCCGCTCGGCCGCGCGCCCACAACCGATCAGCCGGCAGCCGTTGCGGGGGGACTGAGACCTTGGATATCTGCGGACCTCCTCGTCGGGCACGCGCCATAAGGCGTTTGCACCCCTGGTCGGTACCTCTGCGGTTGTCGGGTTGCGCCGATGTCCGCGGGTCCTCTTGGCTGTAGGGCCGGCCCGCGCGTGGCCGGGGAGAGCCCTAGGCTGATGCCCATGTCGGCCGAGCACGAAGTGATTGACCTAGAAGAGCGCGATCACCGGCCGGCGGAGTCGGGCGGCACCACTCCTGACCGCCTCGTGGCCAGGCGAATGATGAATGTAAGGCTTGTCGCCGCATTCGTGGTCGGCGCTGTGCTCGGCGGTTTCGGGGTCAGCGAGCTGCGAGACTCGCGGGACGAGCGGGAGCGGAATGCTTCGGTCTCGCTCGTGGCCTTCCCCGAACACAGCGGTAGCGGGCGTTGGGACATCACGGCCGTCCTTCAGATGGACGGGCAACTGGCAGTGATCAACGCTGGCCCCGCGCCGATCACGGTTCGTGCGGCTGCTGGTCAACGACCCGGCATCCAGGTCCGTGACACCGGCCAGTCTCGGCTGCTACGCCCTGGCGGCACCGGCTGGATTGATGTCAAGCTGCGCATCGAGTGCTCTAGCTCTACCGCGTTCGATAGCGAGCCGTTGTCGATACGGTTCTCTGTCGAGACCGCCGACCGACAGGTGAGAGAGGTCAGCTACCCCGTCGCCGTGGAGGGAACCGCCTGGCACCGGGAGGCCGAGCATCCATGCACCTTACTCACTGACTTGGCGAAGCGTGGCGGGTAGTGCCGTCCCTGACGGGGACAAGGTGGAGCGGCCTACCGGACGAGTCTCAATGGCAGTCGTCAAGGGTCGGCGTGGCGACCAAGATTATGAGATCAACAAGGGCGACCCGGCGAGCTGCCCAGATGGCCTTCTAACGGAGATGCCTCTCGGCGCCTTTCACCACTCCCCCGGCTGTCCGCCGCCCTCTTGTGGACCAGATGCGGACCGCTCACCTGTCGGTGCAAGTCCGGGTCCGTTTGGCCCCCGGACCGGTCGGGAAGAAGGCCGTGGTGACCGCCGTCGATGAGTCGCCCACGATTGAATTCAGACGCTCGACGAGCCGCCAGGTCGTGCCGATCGTCGCGCTGCTCGTGGTCGTTGCAGGAGAGGTCGTATTCAACCTGGCCCGGGGCCGGCAGTGGTGGGACGGGATGTTGATCCTCCCGCTCTACCTGGTGATTTTCACCCTCCCCAAGCGCCTGGCCCGCCCAGCGGTCTATGGGTACCAGTCACGGCTGCCCCTACGGCTCACCGAAGAGCATCTACAGGTGGCGGGTCCGGGCGACATCACCTTGTCCATTGATTGGTCGAACATCGCCAAAGCCGAAATCCGCGGGCGGTTGGTGGCGTTCCTGGTGATCGAGCCGGTAGACCCGGACCGGACCCGCCCCCCGCTGAAGCGGTGGCAGTGGGCTGGACTTGGACAGAGCCGACCATACGAAATCCTCGTTCCGCTCGCCTACATGACTCCAGGCCGGCACGTGCTGCGCCGGGAACTGGCCGAGCGAACTGCTACTGCTGCCCGCCATGACATCTGAGATCGATTCCTTCCTGACCGGCAGGAAACCGTCAGGGCCCCGGGCTTAGAAGAAGATTGCGGATGGCTGGTCGGGCCGCTTTGCTCATGGCCAGCCCGTCCGTAGTTGTCGGGCAGCGTCGGCGGCTGCGGGCAGCCTTGGCTGTACATATGGCTGTACGGCCACACGGTTAGGAGTTGTCGATCAGAGGTCGGCGGCGATCTAGCTACTGCTCTCGCTGGTCACGGCCTGGTCGTGGCTCTCATCGTTGACCGTGGTTGCCCGCCGCCGGCCGCCACATCGGGCATGCAACGGGCACGCAGCGGGTGGTCGTTAGCCTGGCGAGGTGCATCATGACCCGCGCTCGCTGGTCGGCTTCTTCGTCACTGAGGTTGGCGTCCGTCAGGCTTGGCCCTTCATCACCTTCACCATTAACAGCGGAACCATGACGCCGGCCGAGCTGCGGCTGTACATCGACACCACATGCGAGGTAATCCCGCCCCCACCCCTCGTCTTCGACCCGGCGGCGCAGGCGCCAGCGTCTGCGTTGCCGGCGCTACTCGAAGTCCTGAACCTGACCGTCACTGCCGTCACCGTGGCGGACAACGGCAACCTGGTCCTCGGCTTTGAAGGCGGCGTCACTCTGCAGGTGCCGGGCACTCCGAGCGCCTGGACAACTCATGACGTGTGGTGGCTCGGCGACCCGCGCGCATAGTGCGGGCGCGCCGGGCGTGCCCTTCCTGGTTAAAGCTCGATCCAGTAACGCCGAGCGGGGCCGAACTTGGTGTCCCGGATGCACTCGAGTACGCCGCCGCACCGCTCGATCGCTTTCACCGAGGCGACATTGTCGACCGCGCAGACGGCCAACAGCCGATCCAGGCCGAGTACTCGCGCCTCGTCGAGCATCCGGCCCATCGCCCAGGTGGCCAGCCCGCGTCGGCGCGCGGACGGTCGGATGCCGTAACCGAGGTGGCCGGCCCACCGCACGTAGTCACTACTACCGTGCCGCAGCGCGATCCCGCCGAGCACGTGATCGCCCTCGACGATCCATCGATACGTGCAGTGGTGGTCCGCCAGCCGCGCCACCCAGGCCGCGAACCCGGCTGGCGAGTCCACCTCGTCGGACGGGCCCAGTCCGAACCCGTCCTCATGCAACCCTGGACCCCACTCTGCATGAGCCTCAAGCCAGGCCTTGTGCAGGCGGACAGCAGGTGCGATCAACTCGGGCACGCGACGACAATATCTGCCGGCACAGGCATCGACATCAGGGCGAAAATTTTGCGAGCACTCCGCTCTCCTCGGCACGACCAGACGCCTACTCCGCCCGTTCGTCGTGACGATGGGTAGCGCACGGAGCGCGGCATGACAGGATGGTTGAACATGCTTCAATCGGCAGGGTGAGGGGTCGGTCGATGTCCCACGTGGGTCAGCCGTCGGACGATGTTCTCGGCTCCGGAACCGGCGGCGCAAATCTCGCCGACGTGGAGGCGCTGCGCGCTGCCGAACGGCGTCTACAACAGGCCCAGCTCGGCTCCGATGTCGAGGCGTTGGATCGATTGATTGACGACCGGCTCGTGTTCACGGGCCCTGACGGCGGTTTGTACTCCAAGCAGGACGACCTACGCGTGCACCGATCCGGCCAGCAGTCGATGACCCGCGTGGAAGAGGAGGACCTGTCGGTGCTCGTGGTCGGCGGCACCGGGGTGACCTGGTTCCTCGGCACGATAGAAGGAACCCTGGCCGGCGAACCGTTCCTCGCCCGGGTCCGCTACACCCGTACCTGGATCCTCGACAGCGACAAGGGATGGCGCCTGATCGCGGCACATGTCAGCCCCACCGAACGGGATGCCGCTACCGACGGGTGACCGAACGACGAATCCCGCCAGCAGCCACTCGACATATCGCCGTGACGCACTACTTTCGGCAAGACCGGCCGCTGTCTTACCGAGCAACTGTGGCTGCGTGACGTGCGCTCGGCGGCAGATGTGCTCACCTGGCACTGGCCTCGGATCGCCGGATGCGGGCACCGAGCAGCGACCGACGTCCCCACGCTGGCCGCGGCCTGCTCTACCGATCCGAGCCCATATAGTCCCGTGGTGAACATGGATCAGGTCCGGCAGGCGTATGCGTCGGTCGCGGAGCTCTACATCGAGCTGTTCGGCGCAAGGCAGCAGGTGCACCCCGACGACCTCGCCTTCATCGGGCGACATCTGGCGGGCCGGCCTGGCCCGGTGCTCGATCTGGGCTGTGGGCCTGGCCATATCACCGATTACCTTCGCTCGCTGGGGGCCGACGCAACGGGAATCGACATGGTTCCCGAGTTCATCGCCCATGCGCAGGCGGCCCACCCGAGCGGTAGCTACCAACTCGGGTCGATGGAAGACCTCGCCGTTGCCGACCACTCCATCGCCGGGATCCTGGCCTGGGGCTCGTTGATCCATCTGCCGCCGGAAGATCTCGAGGGCGTGCTCGCTGAGTTCCGGCGAGTAATGGCCCCGGCCGGAGCGTTAGTGCTTGCCCTCTTCGTAGGCGATGAGGTCGCCGCTTTCGACCACAAGGTCGTGACCGCCTACCGCTGGCCCGTTGACGAGTTCTCCGAGCGACTGGCGCGAGCCGGCTTCACGGAAGTTGAGCGCCTGCAGCGGCCCAGCGAAGGCACCCAACGGCCGCACGCCGCCATCGCGGCAGTCGCGACCGAAGGTTGAGCTGAGCCGGCGAGCGTTCGTGCACTCGCATCGGCACGGGCGGAGCTGACCGGCTCGCGGTCACCGGCAGATGCGTTCGCCGTACAGGAAGTGGCGCGGCGCGGGGCGTCAGGTCAGGGGAGGCCGGGATCTGGGTGCTCGGCCACGAAACGCTCGCCCGTTTCGAGGAGGATTCATGACCGAGCGCGTAACCCATTCCGGGCAGATCGAAAAAGCTCGCGTTTACCGGAGGCGCTTCTCGTAACGTCGGCAGGCGACGATGACGGGGGTGGCGCCGGCTTCGGCGGGGTAGTGCAGGGCCGCCACGTCGTGCCAGCCGCTGCGGGTGTAGAACCGGCGGGCCCGGGTGTTGCCGACCGCGACCGCGAGCCAGGCGGTGTCGAATCGTTCGGCGACGGCCTGTTCGGCGGCGGCGAGCAGCGCGTCGGCCACCCCGGTCCCGCGGGCTGGCCCGGCGACGTATACCTGCTCCACCTCGTCCTCGCGGACGGTGACGAACCCGACGAGCCGTTGGCCCTGTGCGCCGACGGTGGTGGTGGGCAGGCGGGGCGGCACGCGGTCGCGGAAGTCGGCGAGCCGCCGGTGCTGGTGCAGCTCGGTAGGGACGTGTCCGACGTGCCCGTCCCACCAGCCGGCGTGCCACAGCTCGGTGATCGCCTCGACGTCGTCGGGTTGTGCGGGGCGCAGTACGAGACCGGCGGCGTGTGCCATCTCGGGCCTCCCATCAAAGGGACTTGCGTTCCTAACTTGCAGCTCTAAGATATCCCTCATGAACCATCCGAACAACCTCGGGCTGGAGCTACACACGCTGGTGTCCCGCCTGGAGCGTGCCGGTGACCGCATCCTGCAAGCCGGCCACGGCATGTCATACCGGCGGTTCATGGTCCTGGTCACGGTCGGCGAGCTGGAGGCATGCACCCAGCGGGCGCTGGCCGACAGCCTGGCGGTGACCGAGCCCTCGATCAGCCGGATGATCGCCGCCCTCGCCGGCACCGGGCTGCTCACCGTGGCACCGGACCCGGCCGGCGGCAACCGGCGCCGGATCGCCCTCACCGACGCCGGCCGGAAGCTGGTCGAGCGGGCGGGCACCGAGCTGATCGGACGGCTCACCGAGCTGGTCGAGTCCAGCGGCGTGCCGTTCGGCACCTACCTCGCGTACACCCGACGGCTGAACGCCGCCCTGGGCGGCGGCTGAGACACCGGCGCACCCGCCACAACACCCCACTCGGACCACCGTGAGGAGTTCCGCCATGCCGACCACCTCCACCGCGCGGACCGTCCGTTCCGCCGACGGCACCACCATCGCCTACCACACCACCGGCGCCGGCCCGGATCTGATGATCGTGCCCGGCGCGCTCAGCGACGCCGCCGACTTCGCCGGGCTGGCCGGGGTGCTCGCCGGCACCTTCACCGTGCACACGGTGCAGCGGCGCGGCCGCCGCGGCAGCGGCCCGCTCGGACCCGGATACGGCATCGAGGCCGAGTGCGCCGACCTCACCGCGATCCGGGCGGCCACCGGCGCCCGGTACGTCTTCGGCCACAGCTTCGGTGGACTGGTCGCGCTCGAAGCGGCCCGCCGGGACCCGGGCTTCGACAAGCTGGCCGTCTACGAGCCCGGAGTCAGCGTCGACGGCCTGATGCCCACCGACTGGATCCCACCGGCCCGCCGGCTTCTGGCCCAAGGCCGCCCGATCGACGCGTTCGCCACGTTCTCCATCGCCACCGGCCCGAGCGCGGCACGCCGCAACCCCCGCTGGCTGATGGCCGCCATCCTCCGGCTGGCCTTCCGCGGCGAGAAGCGGGCGAAGGTCGTCGAGCTGCTCGAGCCGGCCCTACACGAGCATGCGGAGGTCGGCCGGCTCGACAACAGCTACCCCCACTACCGCGAGGTCTCCGCCGACGTGCTGCTGATGACCGGCGGCCGCAGCGACCTGGCACACGTCGGCCCCTCCACGACCCGGCTCGCCGAGGTGCTCCCCTCATCGCGGGTACTCACCTTCCCGAAACTGAACCACTTCGGACCGCACCACCGAGGCGAGACCCAGGTCGCCGCGGCACTGACCACATTCCTGCTCGACATCAACAACTAACCATCACCACGGACGCGCCAGAGCGATCTTGAACGTCCGCGAGCACCTCCAACTGTCGCGATCGAATGCACCACCTTCGGCACGCAGTACGGAGGCCTGGGGCAGGCTGACCTCGATGACGCGGACGAGGACTGGAACAGCTACACGATTGCGCGAGAGGCGTTCGAGCGCGTCTGGGACTCGGCCGGCGAGTAGCACTTACGTCTCTGCTGGCATCGGCGTCAACGACCGACTGCCGCCTAACGGCCATTGGCGTGCGCGTCGCGGCGAGGGCCTCGGCGTGGTGGGATGGCGGCTGTGGTGATCACCGAAGTCGACGGCTGGCCAATGGGCGAAAGTCTCGAGGACCTCACCGAGTACGCGGGGGCGCAGGGCGCTGAAGGCTACGACGTGCATGAGGTACGGCTGTGCAGGTGCGCGGCATGCGGCGGACATGTCTTCGGCGTTCATGGTGACCTCGATGAGCACGCAGCGAAGCGCGTATGTCGTGGCTGCGGTGCGGAACACTTCATCGCGGACAGCGGCGAGTACTGGGATGACACCGGAGCCGGCATCATGGTCTGCGAGTGCGACGGTGACGGCGACGAGGAGGACTTCAACGTAGCGGTGAGCTACTCCCTTTACGCCGATGGTGACGGAATTCGAGCGATCGCCATCACGAGCCGCTGCGTCGCGTGCGGGCGGCTCGGCTACTGGGACGACTGGATGATCCGTGGCGGCGAGATGCACCTCGTGGATCGCGCGTAGGTCCTCCTCGCACAACCAGAAGGCATCCCCGACGCACTGTCATCGCCACGAGCAGACGCTGACCGGCACGCGGTCAGCGCCAACGCCGGTGGGCCCTTCTGACCGCGGAAACAGTCGAGCATCGGGTCGGAGTCAGGCCCCGATCTCCGTTGCCTGTGACCACACGACAGTCCACATGCCGTCACGCTTCTCATAGTGGTCGGTGTGCCAAGCGCTCAGCTCGACCTCATCGGCAACTCCGACACTCAACCGGATGTGCGCGATGTAGCGGAGGACGATGAGGTCCGGCGACGCGCGCACCGAGATTGACGAAGAGGGTTCGAAATCGAGGTACTCGAGGCGCTTGGACGCCACGTCGCCGAGGTACGTCGCCTTCGTGTGCGTTTGTCCGACCGGCGTGATGAGCTGGTAGTCATCAGCGTGGATTCGTTCGGCTACGGCCATGTCTCGCTCGACGAGAGATCGAAGGCGAGATCGCTCGAGTCTCAGTACCTCGGCCACGTCGTCGTTCATGACGACGTTCTACAGGGTCCTTGCAACCCTGCGGGGGCAGGGCTGTCGGCCGCTCGCGGCATTGCCCGCTCAGCTTCCTCGATCGTTTTGAGGCGCCGATCTCGCTGCGAGCGGACGCTGACCGGCACGCGGTCAGCGGCATGGGAGCGAGGCTGATCTTGGCTGGATTGACGTCGACCGGAGTTGTCGTATCCGGGCCGCGTTGTTCGTAGCTAGCCTGAGAGGCCGCCCACGAGGGCGCTGTCACGACCAAAGGATGCCGACCGATGCAGCACCCCCTGGCCAAGATCCACCGCATGTTCGAGCTTGTCGAGCCGATCGCCACCGTCACCTTTTCCGAGGTGCCGAACGAGGCGTTCCTTGCCTTGGGTATGCGTAACTACTGGGACGGGTACTTCGCGGGCCGGGCCGCGCCGCTGGGCCTGGCGTCGGCCGAGGTGGTGCACGCGGTCTTCTACAACTTCGCCGACGGCGAGGTGGCGCGCCACATCCCGTGGGTCTGGGGGAAGACCACCCCGCAGGAGGCGATCGCCGTGCGCGAGCGGGGCAGCGCCGCAGAGCTGCGGCAGAGGATCGGGCAGCTCGCCGACTCCCCCGCCCTGGTGCGGACCGCCGGCCTGGCCACCCGAGCAGCGGTCAGCGCGCCGACCGAGGGCCGCCCGCTGTACGCAGGACTCCGGGCGCTCGACGTGCCCGAGGAATCGGTGGCCAGGCTCTGGCACGCGGCGACGCTGCTGCGGGAGCACCGCGGGGACGGCCACAACGCCGCCCTGCTCGCCCACGGCATCGGCGGCACCGAGGCCCACGTCCTGGTCGCTCTCTCCCTCGGCATGAGGGCGGAGGAGTTCGGCCGGACCCACCACCTGCCCACGGCGCAGCTGGCCGGTGTCGTCGACGGGCTGCGCCGCCGCGGCCTCGTCGACGCCGCCGGCGGGTTCACCGACGCCGGCCGCCAGACCAAGGAACGGATCGAGGCCCTCACCGACGAGCTGGCGGCACCGGCGTACGACGTGCTCACCGCCGACGAGCTCGACGAGCTGATCGCGGGCCTCGAGCCGATCGCCGCTGCGGCACAGGAGATCGACGACTGAGCGGGCGCGTCAGGCGCCTCGGTCAGCTCCGCCTCGATCCGCTCACCGGTCGCGGCAAGTCGGCGTCCGGCCTCGGTGAGTGTCACCCCCCGCGGGCCCCGGTCGAGGCCGGCGACACCCACCTCCCGCTCCAGGCGGGGGCGGGTCTGCTGCTGTACACCGACGGCGTCTACGAAGACTTCACCGAGGACGGCACCCGCCTCGGCGAGCAGCGCTTCATCGAACTCGCCGGCAAGCTGAGCATCATCACCGACCTGGGCGGCCAGCTCACCGCCCTGCTCGGCGAGATCCAATGCGGCGACGACGGCCGACACAGCGATGACACCGCCCTGCTGTACCTGACCTGGCCGCCATCGCCGACCACGGACCAGGCGTGACAGCCGCGACACCCGGGCACGCCTCGCCGTGCGGCCACGGCACCTCGCGGCGCCGGCGCTCGGCCGCGTCACGACCGGCGGGTCAGTCGCCGGTGGGCGGCGTAATTCTTCCAGAGCCGCCGAACCGGGCCCCGGTCTGGGGAAAGTCCGAGCCGCTGAGCTGACGGACCAGCCGCAGGCCCCGGTCGTCCGGGTCCATGCTCGGGCGGCCGGCGCCGTCCAGGTATGTCGAGGTCAGTGAGCCGCCGGCCCAGGTCCCGTCGGCCCGGAGCGACACCTTGAGTACGCCACCCCAGCCGAACCGGCCGTCGTTGCTGAGCGACTTCCCCCCGCCGGCGAAGTTTCCGAGGCTGTACGCGATGAGCCGGCCCTTGTAGAACTCCATGCCGCGCAGCACGTGCGGGCCGTGTCCGACGATGAGGTCGGCGCCGGCGTCGATCATCGCCTTGGGGAACCTGACCGGGTCACCCCGGTTCTCGCCGAGGAACATCTCGGTGCCCGGGCGCACCCGGGTCTTGTCCGCGCCCTCGCCGCCCATGTGCACCTGCACCACGACGAGGTCGGCCATGGTGGCTGCCTTGGCGACCACCCGCTTCGCCTTGGCGATGTCGATCAGGCTGTTGGACCAGGCATACGGCGAGAAGCCGGCGACCGCGATCTTGACGCTGTTCACCTCGACCACAGTGATCTGGTCGGGGGCGCCGGTGTGGGCCAGGTCGTATGCCTCGAGGGCCTTGCGGGTGTTCGCATAGCCCTTCGGGCCGTAGTCATAGCCGTGGTTGTTGGCCTGGTTGAGCAGGTCGAAGCCGGCGTCGCGCAGGTGGGCGGCGTACTGCGGTGGCGCTCGGAACTGGAAGCAGCGGGTGGAGTGGGCGGCGCACTTGCCGGTGCCCGTGTCGACGGTCAGCGGTTCCTCGAGGTTGCCCATCACCAGGTCGGCCCGCAGCGCCCGCTCGACCGCGTCGAAGAACCCCTTGCCGCCGTCGGCGGGCAGCCGGTTCGGAGCGTTGCCCATGATGATGTCGCCCGTCGCGGCGAGCGAGACGACCCGCCCAGGTCCGACCGCGGACGGCATCTCCGCGGTCGGGAACGGGACGCCGGTCGTCGAGGACGGCTCGCCCGAGCGGGTAGCCGGCGCGCCACAGGCCGCAACCAGCACAGCGAAGGCCAGGGCCAGAGCCCCCAGGGCGAGCATCGACCTACGGCCGATAATGAATGTGAGGCTGCGGTTGAGGTCGAGCATCGATCAGGCCACAACGCTTTCTGGGTTGGTCGGGCGACGCTGACGGCCGTTTCAGCGGGAGCCGGCAACGCCGTGCAGAATGGTCGCCAGCTCGTCCGGCGTGTCGCGCATGAGGTTGTGTCCCCCGGGCAGGGCGTGGGTGGTCCAGCCGGGGGCCGCGCTCAGCCGCTGGTAGGTGGCGGTGAACGGGGATTGGTCGGCCCAGCCGGCGGCGTACACGTAGTCCCGGCGTCTGATGTGCCCGAGATCGCCGGTGAGCCGGAGTGGTTGGAGCAGGGAGGCGATCGGGTGGGGCGTCGCCCGGGCGTCGAAGAACGGCAGGGGCCGGGACGCGCAGCCGGTCTCGTCGACGTCCAGGTACCACCTTCGTTCCGCATCGGATACCAGTGACCAGCATGAGTCGCCGTCGGCGGGTACCACGGCGTCCAGGTAGACCAGGGAGCCGACCCGGTCAGGTGCGCGGTCCGCGGCTCCGGTGATCACCATCCCGCCGTAGCTGTGCCCGACCAGGACCGTGTCCCGCAGGTCCTCGCCGTCGAGAGCGGCCACCACGTCCTGGATGTGCGTGTCGAGGTTGACCGTGCCGTGCAGCAGGTGCCGGCGTTCACTGACACCGGTCAACGTCAGCGGGTGGACGCTGTGTCCGAGGCCGCGCAACCGTCGGGTGAGGTGCTCGAAGCACCATCCGCCGTGGCACATTCCGGGGACGAGCACGAAGTTCATGCTGCTCCTTCAGTTGGTCGTGGGTGCGGGGCGGGGCGCCGATGAGGGCGATGACTGCGGCAACCGCGCTCAGGACGGCGGTCCAGGCGAGGGTGGCCGTGGTGGAGGTGTGGTCGGCGACCAGGCCGGCGAGCCATGGACCGGCTGTCTGACCGGCGGCGAACACCGCGGTGAACAGGGCGAGCGTGGCGGTCCAGTCAACGGCCGGAGTGCGGGTCTTGATGAGGGCGGTGACCGCGGCGGGCACGCCCATGAAGGTCCCTCCGTAGAGCAGTGCCGAGGCCAGAACGAACGGGGTCGCCGCCGACATCAACATCAGCGCGGCGCCGCCGCTGAGAACTGCGAGGAGGGTGGCCAGCGCCCGGGTGCCGGGCCACCGGGCGATCGGACGGCTCCATATCGCCGGCGCCGCTGCGACAGCTGCGCCGAGCACGACCCAGGTGAGGACTACCTGCCCGACGGGAGCGTCCAGGTCGGTCAGGTAGGCGGAGAGGAACGTGATGTAGGTGATGTAGCCGGCGGCGAACAGCAGGTAGGCTGCGGCGGGTGCCAGCAGGGGCCGGAGCCGTGCCCGACCGGTCACGGGTGGCGCGATGGTGTTGCTGGCTGCGGTCCAGCTCACCGCCGTAGCTAGCGCGCCGGCAGCGCCCAACGTGACCCAGGCCAGCCGCCAGTGCTCGCCGAGCAGGGGTACGGCGATGCCGCTGAGCACGATGCCTAGCCCGGCGCCGGCGAAGTAGACCGTGATGGGGGCGGCTGACGCAGCGCCTGCCGCGAGGCGGGATGCGAGCACTCCGCCGGCCACGAACACCACCGCGCCGGTGGCGCCGGACAGCGTACGGAGGAGGACCAGCGTCAGGTGGTCGCCGCTGACGGCGGTCAGGGCCAGCGACGCGGCGGTCAGCGCCATGGCGACGCGGAACGCGGTGGCCGCACCGAGACGGCGTACCAGGGGTTGGGTGAACAGCGCGCCGAGCAGATAGCCGAAGCCGTTGGCCGCGCTCATCGCGCCGGCTGCTGCCAGCGTCCAGTTCAGTTCGTGTCGCATCGCCGGCAACAGCAGTCCGTAGGCGAAGCGCGCGAAGCCGAGGGCGGACGCGGTGCCCAGGGCGAGCCGCAAGGCCGGCCACAGCCCGGTGAGCCCGGTCGGCGTCATCAGCCCTCCCCCCTTGCGATCGAACCGATCGGTACGAACTCGGGAGATGCTAGCAGCAGAAGGAACCGCTCGGTACCATCAACTTGTGCCAGTTCCCAAGGGATCAACCATCGACCCGGAGCGCACCCGCTCGAGCATCATCGACGCGGCGACCCCGCTGCTGTACGAGCGCGGCCTCGACGGCATCGGCGTCGCCGAACTGTGCTCCCGCCTGGGCGTGTCCAAGGAGACCCTCTACCGGCACTTCGGCAACAAGGACGGCCTGGTCGAAGCGGTGCTCAAGGCGCGTAGCGACCGGGTGACCTCCTGGATCGCCACGGCCGCGGCCGCCGCCGGGGAGGACCCTCGCGACCAGCTCGCCGCCGTGTTCGACGAGCTTCAGCAGTGGTACGAGGAGCCGAGCTTCCGTGGTTGCGCCATGCACAACGCCGCAGCCCAACACCAGGCCCAGCCGGTAACGGGCATCACCGCGCGCCACCTGGACCGCCGCCTCGACCTCCTGACCGCGATCGCCCGGCGCGCCGGCGCAGCCGACCCCGAGACCCTGGGGCGCCAGTTACTCCTCCTGGTCGAGGGTGCAACCCTGATCGCCGCGCACCACGACAGAACCAGCGCCGGCACGCACGCCAAGCAGGCCGCCCTTGCCCTGCTGGACGCCGCCCGGCCCGCTGGCGCCTGACCCTGCGCCCCCGTCAGTTCCGCCAACGTTCCCTGCCGCCGCTGATGCCGAGCACCGCCCGGCAGGGTGCGGCCCAGCCGCTACCCGGAGCCCCAACCTGGTAGCTGTCCTGGTACGTCCCGCCACGGTCGTGAACGGCGGTCAGCCTGAACCGCCTGATCAGGCGACTGCGCTCGGACGCTGGTCGGCAGATCCGCCGGGCTCGACCAGGAGCCGGGCGTAGTTGGCCATCGAGCGCTGGTAGCGCGGCAGGTGCTTGGCGAGTGCCCCGACGGCGATCGACACCGCCTCACGCTCCCGGCCCACGCTGGTCAGCGCCAGGGCGAGCGTCGCGCTAACCGCGTCGTCGAGTTCGTCGGAGCCACGCTCGCGCTCCGCGGTCAGCAGCCGGACGCACTCCTCGGCCTGCCCGATGTTCCGCAGTGAACTGGACATCTGGATCACCGAGCGTCGGCGGCGGATGCCGTCGACACCCAGCTCCAGCGCCCTGCGGTACAGCGGTACCGCCCGGTCCGAGTGGCCGGTCGAGTCCCAGGCGCAGGCCCGCTCGAACGCCGCCACCGGATGATCCGGCCCCAGCTCGTCGGCCAGAGCGCCGACACGTCGGCGGAACTCCTCCTCGTCCCAGTCCTCCGGCCTCGCGTTGAAGGCCGCCCACAGATCCGCACTGCGCTGCTCCCAGTCGGCGCTCAGGTTCATCCTCGTTCTCCTCCTGATCATTGGCTCGGACGAGAGACACTCTGCGAGCGCTGATACCGTCGACGCGAGTGATTCGGCGGAGGCCGAATCTCAGCTTCAGCAGTGGCGGACGGCGATCACGCTGCGGTTCGGCGCCGCCGATCTGGTGCGCTGCCGTCTCGCCGTCTCGCCCATGCTCGAGACGCTGTCCGCGGTGCGCCTGCTGTCCCCGCGGGAAGGGGTCGGCCCTCACCGCCGCTGGCTCGACGCCCTCGACCTGCGGGAAGTCGACCTACGACCGATCGCCCTGCTTCAGCCCCGCCGCGGCTACACCCCGATTTCCTCTCGCCGCCTCCGGTCAGTCCGCACGTCCGCTTCGAGGATGAACTCGGCGCGGTCGCGGCCAGCAACCGCGATCGGGTACGCAGAGGTGCGACTGTCACTGGCGGACACCCCGGGGGGCGGCCGAGTCGGCGACCGGACGGCTCCTGCTGGGCGACCCGGCCGCGGTGCTCCCGACGCTGGTCTCACTCGTGAAGCAGGCGTGGGAGGTGCTACTCGAGACGGTCTGGCCGCAGGTGCGCGGGCTGCTCCACACTGATGGAGGATCGACTCTGCGGCCGGCTGCCGGCGTACAGCACCGACGTCCGTGTCGGCGTGCGGTGGCATGATGCTCGGCATGACCAGCCAGATCGATCTTGCGGCGGTGGCCCGTGAGCACCTACCGGCAGACGTCGCCGACACATGGGTGTCGCTGCTGCGGCCGGGAATTCGGCTGATCACTGCCGACCACGGCGACGGGCCTGCGGTCGGATACCTGGGCGGTGAGCCCGAACTGCCCGACGACCTGGCGTGGCCGGTCTGGGAGGGGCACGGGCCGTTGAGCTTCATCGCCTCAGTCGACTGCGCCGCGCTACCACGGGTGGTCACCGAGATGGGTCTGCCGGTCGACGGCCGGCTTCTGTTCTTCCACTTCGACGGCCAGTACGACGACGGTGAGGCGATGGTCTTCGCCAGCGACCCGGAGTCTCAGGCCGGCGCGCGCGTCGTTTACGTGCCTGCAGGCGAAGCCAGTGCGCAGCGGGCGACTCCCGAGGGCATCGAACCCTACAAGCGCATTCAGTTCGCCTCGCGTGCGGTGTCGACGGCACCCTCGTACGACCATCCCGTGCTGCACGACGCATTCGGGGCCGGGTTCAGCCAGGCGGCAGAACCGGAGCATCCGCTTCGGCGCAGGAAATTCTGTTCGGCGATCAGCAGCGGCGAGGGCCCGCTGCACCAACTCGGCGGATACGCCTGGCCGGTGCAGGGCGACGTCGAGTACGAGGTCGCGCAGGCGGCAATGGGCGGCAGCGTCGACTGGCGAGACCCGGCACTCGCCTCCGAGGCCAGCCGATGGCTGCTGCTCGCCCAGTTCGACAGCGACGACAACGCGAACATGATGTGGGGCGACACGGGCATGCTCTACTGGCTCATCCGACCCGACGACCTCGCTGCCCGTCGATTCGACCGCGCCATGTTCACCTGGCAGTGCTGCTGACCACGGTCTGCGGCATGTGCGCACAGGTGATCAGAGGCGCAGCTACGCCGAAGGGGTCCGTCTGAGCGTCGACGTGCCCGTCGCTCGTCGGCACAACGGTCCAAGGCGGCAGCATGCAAACCATGCGGTCAGTCGAAGATCTGGGCGACCTCGACGCTGATCCGCCGGACGTTGCTGTCGACAACGAGGTACCAGTATCCGTCGTAAGGCACCTCAAGGATCACAGGGCTGACGTCCCAGAAGTCCCCGTGATACTCATACTCGTCGCCGTCGAGATACGCCTGGTAGTGCTCAACGTCCATGAGACAGACTCTCGCCGTCGAGCCGCGCAGGCACACTTCGAACTGGGCGCCGCCGGCAAAAGATCCGAGATCCCAGTACAGGTGCTCCATAAGCGCTATTAGTAGCGACTCCCGCACGCACTGTCTAGGGTGACGGACTTGCAATCAGGCCCGCCTTCAGGTGGTCGCGGAAGCGACATGCCGAGCGTGACAGTCACCGAAAGGGCGCAGCACGGTGGGCGGCAGGTGCGGATAGCTGACCTTGGCGAGCGATAGCCTCGACTAACGGCACATCCAAGCGGCGTGTCGGGCGCGACCATGCCGCGTTACACGGTCACCACCGCGGTCCACGCACAACTCGTTGGTCTCGTCATCGATCCAATAGGTCTGCCCGGCATTGAGGAAGATCGGCTCTTGTAGGTAGAACCAGTGATTCACCACGTTGACGAGCATCGGCCGGTCAGCAGTCACACGGTTCACCACGGCACCTCGTCGAGCAGATATCGCACTGGAGGTACCTGGTGATCATAGGCCCGGCCAACGCTTCAGCGGTTTCGCGTTCATGGGCACGTCCGCGCGTCGCCGCCCGTCAGCCGGCTGCGCTCGACGGGCGGATGCATGCATCGTGAACTGGCTACCTTGTGTGACGAGCGCTTCGCGGCAGATCCGGATGCCGTGAGTCGCGGACAGCATGCCTGAGCAGTCTGGTCGACTGGCAGGAGGCAGTGCGGCGCTGTCGCGACCCGTGCCCGTGTGCCGGACTCAACGGGTCTGCTTCGCCAGCTCGGCGATCCGGGCCCAGGCCGGCGAGGACGCGCCGGCCGTCACGGTGGCCAACTGGGTGATCGTCGGGTCGGGCGCCGGTTCGGCCTCGGCATTGGCGTCCCGGCTGGTGAACCATTGCCGGGTCCGCTCGGCTAACGCCGGCAGGCGCGGATCGTTCGGCGACCAGTCGAATGCGGCGTCGTAGTCGACGTACAGGGTGCAGAACTCGGGATCGGCGATGGCCGCGAGTTTGTCGGCGATCCAGGCCGCCGCCTGTTCGGGCGCCACCGACTGCAGCAGGATCCACAGGTCGCGCTCGAGCAGTACGGTGCGCTCACTGACCCCGATCTCGCGCAGCCGCTGCAGGTAGCTGGCGACCTCTGGCGAGACGAACAGCCGGTCCCCGCTGTGGAGCTGGGCGATCCGTTGCCGGGTCCGGCGGATCTCCTCGGCACGCTTGCGCAGGTTGCGGTCGATCTCGTCGAGCGCTTCGGCGAACTGCTCTGGCCCGGCTCCGAGTAGCTCCTTGATTCGGGCCAGCGGTACCCCGGCCTCGACCAGTGTTCTGATCTTGACGAGCTGGATCGCGTGCTCGGCGCCGTACCGTCGATAGCCGGACGAGTCGCGTGGCGGCTCGGGCAGTAGGTCCCGGTCGTGATAGACCCGCACCGCTTTGACCGTCACGCCCGCGTAGTTGGCGAGCTGGCCGATGGTCAGCAGGTGCCGCCCGCCGGCCAGCTCGTCGCTCATGAACCGCATGATGTCAGACGGACGCGCGGCGGGTCAGCCGGCCGCCGGCGCACCGGTACGCCGCCCCGCCGTGGTAGGACACCAGATAGTGCGAGGGCAGCCCCTCCAGCGGCACCCCGGCCGGGGCGAAGAGATCCTTCCCGACCGGCACGTAGCGCTGCGGCGGCGCCGTGAACGAGCCACCCACGAAGCCGGTGAAGATCCGCTCCTGTACCTCGTCCGCCGGCTCGTAGGTCACCCGCTCCTCCAGTCCGTCGTCCACGACGCGTACGTCGACCCGGAGCTGGTTCGAGCGGTACGTCCCGGCGTACGGCTGGAGATCGACCGTCTCGGGCGCGTAGGCTGGAGTCTCCACCTCGCCGAACAGCCCGGCGAGCCAGTGCAGCAGCTCATCGTGCAGCGCCAGCGCCCGCGAATCGTTGCCGTACGCGGCGAACACCAGGTCGTGGTCCGGCACGACGACCAGCACCGCCACCCCGCCGGGCGACGCGCCGGACATGGTCAGCACCGTCATGTCGCCGAGTGACTGCACCAGCCAGCCGAGGCCGATGGGCGACGTGTTCGGCGTACCCAGGTCGTGCGTGATCGTCTGCATGCGGGCGACCGACTCGGCGGACAGCACCCGCGCGCCCGACGGCGCCAAGCCGTCGCCGAGGTGGACCCGCCCGAAGGCGAGCAGGTCCGCGATGGTGCCGATCGGCGTGCTGCCGGCCGGCCCCCACGTCTGGGGCAGCATGAACATGCCGGTCGGTCGGACCTCGCCGGTGGCCGGGTCGGGGAAGTGCCCGACAGCGGTGGAGCGCAGGATGGCCCGCTCGGCCGAGGTGCACGCGCCAGCCATCCCGGCGGCCGCGAAGACGTCATGCTCGAGCAGTTCGTGGTACGGCCGGCCGGTGACTACCTCCAGCAGCCGGCCGGCGACGATCATGCCGCCGTTGGAGTAGCTGACGTACTCGCCCGGCGGGAAGAGGGTGCCGCATTCGCGGCCGAGCCGCTCCACATAGATCTTGAGGGCGTCGCGGCCCGCGGTGTCTGGGAAGAACAGGTCGGCGTCGATGCCGCTGGTGTGTGTGACGAGGTGGCGGACGCGGATCTTCTCGGCGGCGCCGGGCGTGGCAAGCCGGAACTCCGGCAGGTAGTCGACGACTGGCGCGTCGAGGCTGAGGGTGCCCCGCTCGACCTGCTGGAGCACGAGCGTGGTCGTCATGATCTTGGTGATGGATCCGAACAGGAAGTTGGTGTCCTCGCGCATCGGCGCTCCGGTGGCGATGTTCGCCACTCCGTGGGCGACGACGGCTTGCTCTCCGGCGTGGTAGATGCCGGCGAGGAATCCGGGAACCTGGGTGGCCTCGCAGAAGTCGGCTGCTCGCTTGCTGATGTGTCCGATCTCGTTCATGCCATAGATCCTCGAACCTTGCCCCAGGGGCAAGGTCAAGTACCTTTTGTGACGACGTCGCAGTGCCGGCCGTAATCACCCGGCGGGTAAGCACGGCCACTAACGCAACGGTCAGCCGGCCGTACTCGTTGCTGCCCGGAAACGCCGCCCAGCCGTCCGGCGCAGCCCACCACAGCACATGCCGCTGCCGTCCGCTCATCGGCAGAGTCGGACGTCCGAGAGCCTGGCCGAACGCGCGCGTGGCGGCAGAAGCGGACGCTCTCGCCCGAAGGGCGTTCGTAGATTTTCGGTCCGCTAAATGCTTGGTGGCCGGTCGTTGGTGCGCCGTATGTTCGCCGGATGTCGATCTGGATTAGCCGCTTTGATCCGCCCGCCGCCAGCCCCGACGGGCTCATCCGCGTCGCCGTCAAGGACGCCATCGACATGGTCGGCGTGATCACGACTGCCGGGTGCGTGGCGGTACGTGATCGGGCGGTCCCCGCCACGTCCGATGCGCGGTGCCTCGCCGGTGTGCGCGCGGCTGGCGCATACATCGTCGGTAAAACCACACTGACCGAGCTGTGCGTCAGCCCGGCGGGCGACAACACGACGTTCGGCACCCCGGTCAACCCCGTGGCGCCCGATCGCATTCCGGGTGGTTCATCCAGCGGCAGCGCGGTGGCGGTCGCCAACGGTGAAGCGGACATCGGGTTGGGCACCGACACCGGCGGCTCGGTCCGCATCCCGGCCGCGTGTTGCGCGATCGTGGGACTGAAGACGACCTGGGGACGAGTGCCGACCGGGGGTGTTTGGCCGTTGGCGCCCAGTCTGGACACCATCGGCCCGCTTGCCCGCGACGTGGCCGGCGTCGCCACCGGGATGCGTTTGCTCGAGCCGGACTGGACGGTCGCATCGCGTCCCGCTCGTCTGGTCGGTCGGCTGCGGATAGACGGCGTCGACGCTGCGGTCGAAGACGTCATCGACGCCGCACTACACGCAGCTGGACTCACCGTCCGCGAGGTGCGGCTGCCCGGATGGGACCAAACCTACGACACCCTCGACACGATCATCCTCGGCGAGCTGTGGAGGGCGCACCATGCGCTGCTCGACGCCGACGGAGTTGGCACGTTCGTCAACGGCGGCCTGCACGCCGGCCGCGCCGTCACCGCGCCGCGGTTGGCCGAGGCCATGTCCGCCCGCGCGGCGTGGCAGGCAGAGGTGGCCGCGGCACTTGGCGAGGTCGACGTTCTGGCGCTACCGACGCTGGTCGCGACCCCACCGCTGTTGACCGATTTCGCGGGCTTCCCACTCACCAAGCTGACCGCGCCGTTCAATCTCGCGGGCGTCCCAGCCATCTCCATGCCGATACCGTCACCTGGTTTACCCGTGCCCGCCAGCCTGCAACTTGTCGGCCCAATGCGCGGCGAAGACCTGCTCTGCGCAACCGGGCTCTGGATCGAGAGGGCGCTGAATCGTCCGTCCCTGCCAAGCTGGGAACAACACCGCTGAAGAACAGAGAAATCCGCTTCTGCGACCACTCAACTCGGCTACTTGTTTCATTGACCTGCGACCGTGGCCCGGCCAGGCTTCGGTCGAGGCGCCCGGGCTGTCGCTCTCAATTCGGCTGCCCACGCTGGTCGTGTGGCTCTCATTTGGCCTGCGCGGCCCGGGCGTCGCCCCAGGGCGGGGAGAGGCTCAAGAGCGCCTCTGTGTGTCAAGTGGTGCGGGTCGGCCGGCTTTGTTGATCTTTGGAGAGGCGCCGGTAGAGAACGT
>NZ_JBEXLM010000054.1:0-26766 GCF_040609975.1 Micromonospora sp. NPDC004551
CGAGCGTGCCGAGCGCGGCGGCGAGCGTGCCGAGCGCGGCGGCGAGCGTGCCGAGCGCGGCGAGCGGGCGGAGCGCGGCGAGCGCAACGAGCGTGCCGAGCGCGGTGACCGGGGGGAGCGCAACGAGCGCAACGACCGGGGTGAGCGCAACGACCGCGGCGACCGCAACGACCGGGGTCAGCGCGCCGAGCGCAACGACGACGGTGACGACGACGGCGAGGGCGGCGGCCGGCGCGGCCGGCGCAGCCGGTTCCGGGACCGCCGGCGCGGCCGTGGCGAGCGCCCCGAGGGCGGCGACGGTGGCGGCCGCGAGCCGCAGGTCGGCGAGGACGACGTGCTCGTCCCGGTCGCCGGCATCATCGACGTGCTCGACAACTACGCCTTCGTCCGGACCACCGGCTACCTGGCCGGCCCGAACGACGTGTACGTCTCGATGTCCCAGATCAAGAAGTACGGCCTGCGCCGCGGTGACGCGATCACCGGCGCCGTGCGGGCCGCCCGGGACGGCGAGCAGCGGCGGGACAAGTACAACCCGCTGGTCCGGCTCGACACCATCAACGGGATGGAGCCGGACGAGGCGAAGCGCAGGCCGGAGTTCTACAAGCTCACTCCGCTGTACCCGCAGGAGCGGCTGCGGCTGGAGACCGAGCCGAACGTGCTGACCACCCGGGTCATCGACCTGGTGATGCCGATCGGCAAGGGCCAGCGGGCGCTGATCGTCTCGCCGCCGAAGGCGGGTAAGACCATGGTGCTGCAGGCGATCGCGAACGCGATCACCCGCAACAACCCGGAGTGCCACCTCATGGTGGTGCTGGTCGACGAGCGGCCGGAAGAGGTCACCGACATGCAGCGGTCGGTGAAGGGCGAGGTCATCGCGGCCACGTTCGACCGTCCGCCGCAGGACCACACCACGGTGGCGGAGCTGGCGATCGAGCGGGCGAAGCGCCTGGTCGAGCTGGGCCACGACGTGGTCGTGCTGCTCGACTCGGTGACCCGGCTCGGCCGGTCGTACAACCTGGCGGCGCCGGCCAGTGGCCGGATCATGTCGGGTGGTATCGACTCGACCGCGCTCTACCCGCCGAAGCGCTTCCTGGGTGCGGCGCGGAACATCGAGAACGGCGGCTCGCTCACCATCCTCGCGACGGCGCTGGTGGAGACCGGCTCGATGGCCGACACGGTCATCTTCGAGGAGTTCAAGGGCACCGGCAACGCCGAGCTGAAGCTGGACCGGAAGATCGCCGACAAGCGGGTCTTCCCGGCGATCGACATCAACCCCTCCGGCACCCGCAAGGAGGAGGTCCTGCTCGCGCCGGAGGAGCTGGCGATCGTCCACAAGCTCCGCAAGGTGCTGCACTCGCTGGACTCGCAGGCGGCGCTCGACCTCCTGCTGGACCGGCTCAAGCAGTCCCGCACGAACATCGAGTTCCTGATGCAGATCGCGAAGTCCACCCCGGGCGAGTGACCTGAGGAGCTCCGAGGAGGGGCACGGCCTGCGGGCCGTGCCCCTCTTCGCGTACCCGGGCGGATGAAGGCGTGAAGTTTTTCTTCGGTTAAGCCGGAGGGTATTGAAACTTCTGTTCAGTCTCGGGTTGACTGTGGTCCATGCGAACCCGCAGTCGATCCGCCCGTCTCGCCGGCGTCCTGCTGCTCACGCCGCTGCTCACCCTCGCCGCTCCGGTCCCGCCCGGTGCGGCGGCGGCTGCGGCCGAGCCGCGCACCCCGGCCGAGGACGCGCCCGCCGCCTCCTCCCGTCCCGACTCCGCGGTCGCCCTCGCCGGCGAGCCCGGCGTGGAGCCGGCCGGCGGCCTGGAAACCGCGAAGACCACCCGTCCGGTCGCCCCCGGACTCGACCTGACCTCCTTCGACCGGTACGACGCCGACGGCTGGTTGCGGGCCGACGCCCTCACCGCCGACCTCTCCGGGGGCGTCACCGTCGACTACGTCAACTCCGGCGCCGTCACGCGCGACGAGCCGCTGCGCGCGGCGGTGGACCGCTCCCGGGCGGTGGCCGCGGTCAACGGCGACTTCTTCGACATCAACGCCTCCGGCGCCGCGCAGGGCGTCGGCATCCGCTCCGGCGAGCTGGTCCAGTCGCCGGTGGCCGGGCACACCAACGCCGCCGCGATCAGCGCCGAGGGGATCGGCCGGATCGTCCAGGTCGGCTTCGAGGGCACCGCGACCCTGCCCGCCGGGCCGGTGTCGCTGACCCAGTTCAACAACATGGTGCAGCGCGACGGCGTGGGCGTCTTCACCCCGCTCTGGGGGTCGTACACCCGCAAGCGGGCCGTCGAGGGCGCCGCGCGGGTCGTCGAGGTGACGGTGACCGGCGGCCGGGTCGCGACCGTGGCCACCACGGCGGGGGAGGGCCCGATCCCGGCCGGGACCACGGTGGTCCTCGGCCGCGAGGCCGGTGCCGACGCCCTCGCCGCGCTGCGCCCCGGCGACCCGGTCGATCTGACCTGGCGGCCGAAGGCGTCCGACGGGGGCAGCCCGCGCGCCGCGGTCGGCGGCGGCAGCGTGCTGGTCCGCGACGGCGTGGTGCAGACCATCGCCGACGCGAGCCTGGCCCCGCGCACCTCGGTCGGCTTCTCGGCCGACGGCCGCCGGATGATCCTGCTGACCGTGGACGGCCGGCAGGTGGACAGCCGGGGCGTCACCCAGACCGAGATGGGCCGGATGATGGTCGAGCTGGGCGCGTGGAGCGCGCTCAACCTCGACGGCGGCGGCTCCTCGACCCTGCTGGCCCGGGAGCCGGGCGCCGCGGCGGTCCAGGTGGAGAACAGCCCCTCGGACGGCAGCGAGCGGCCGGTGCCGAACGGCCTGGCGATCTACGCGCCGCAGGGCAGCGGCCGGCTCACCGGCTACTGGCTGGAGACCGCGAGCGACCCGACCGCCGCGCCCGGCGTCGCCCCGATCCGCGGCGGCCGCCCGGACCGGGTCTTCCCCGGCCTCACCCGCCGGCTCACCGCGGCGGGCTACGACGAGACGTACGGGCCGGCCGCCGGCGCGCCGCAGTGGCGGGCCAACCCGGCCGCACAGGGCACCGTGGACGACGGGGTGTTCCGGGCCGGGAAGCCCGGGCGCAGCACCGTCACCGCCTGGCGGGAGGAGGCGCGCGGCACGCTCGACCTCACCGTGCTCGGCCCGCTGCAGCGCGTGGACTCCACGGTGGACCGACTCGGCCTCAACCAGCGGGGCGACACCGGCCTGTTCGGCGTGGTCGGCTACGACGCGGAGGGCAACACCGCGCCGATCGAGCCGGCCGACCTGAAGCTGGAGTACGACCACGACCTGCTCGACGTCACCCCCACGGCCGACGGCAACCTCGCGGTCAAGGCGCTCGGTGACGGCTCGGCGCTGGTCACTGTGCGGGTCGGCGCGAAGACCACCGTGCTCCCGGTCACCATCGGGCTCACCGACGTGCCGGTCGCCGGCTTCGACGACGCCGCCTCCTGGAAGTTCAGCCAGGCGCGGGCCAGCGGGTCGGTCGCCCCGGCCGAGGGGCACACCGGCACCGGCCTGAAGATGTCGTACGACTTCAGCCAGTCCACCGGCACCCGCGCCGCGTACGCGGACCCGCCCGCCTGGATCCCGGTCCCCGGCCAGCCGCAGGCGTTCGGCATGTGGATCAAGAGCAACGGCACCGGCGAGTGGCCCAGCCTGCACCTGCACGACGCGCAGGACACCCAGTTCGTGCTGCGCGGCCCGTACCTGACCTGGACCGGCTGGCGGTACGTCGAGTTCACCGTGCCGCCGGGTGTGCAGTACCCGGTGCGGGTGCGCCGGTTCTACGTGGCCGAGACCGACCCGGCCAAGCAGTACAAGAGCGAGGTCGTCATCGACGACCTGGTGGCCCGGGTGCCCCCGACGGTGCAGGCGCCGGAGGAGCCGAACATCACCGACCGGGTGGTGCTGCGTGACGGCACGGTGGACGGTGCGCCCTGGCGCTTCGCGGTCATGTCCGACGCGCAGTTCGTGGCCGCGAACCCGGACAGCGACCTCGTCGCACAGGCCCGCCGCACGCTGCGCGAGATCCGCGCGGCGAAGCCGGACTTCCTGGTCATCGACGGGGACTTCGTGGACACCGCGTACCCGGCGGACTTCGCGCTGGCCAAGCGGATCCTCGACGAGGAGCTGGGCGGCGAGCTGCCCTACTACTACGTGCCGGGCAACCACGAGATCATGGGCGCCCCGATCGACAACTTCCGGAGCGTGTTCGGTGACACCGCACGGGTCTTCGACCACGAGGGCACCCGCTTCGTCACCCTGAGCACGGCCACCGGCTCGCTGCGCGGCGGCGGGTTCGACCAGGTGGAGCTGCTGCGGAAGACGCTCGACGCGGCGGCCGCCGACCCGGCGGTCGGTTCGGTCACCGTGCTCTTCCACCACCCGCCCCGCGACCCCAGCCCGGCCAAGGCCAGCCAGCTCGGCGACCGGAAGGAGGCCGCCCTCGTGGAGCAGTGGCTGGCCGACTTCCAGCACCGCACCGGCAAGGGCGCGCTGATGATCAACGGGCACGTGGGCACCTTCCACGCCGACCGGGTGGACGGCGTGCCGTACGTGATCAACGGCAACTCGGGCAAGGACCCGTCCACCCCGGCCCGGCTCGGCGGCTTCACGGGCTGGACCGAGTTCGGCGTCGACCCGGTGACCCCGCAGGAGGCGGAACAGGCCCGCCGGGACCCGCTCGCCGAGGGTCCGAGCTGGATCGCGGCGGAGTTCCACGCCCACGCCGACCGTCTCGCCCTGGCCGCACCGGCCGAGGTGGCGGTCGGCGCGCCGGCCGCCGTCACGGCCACGGTCACCCAACCCGGTGGCCGTGCCGTCCCGGTGGCCGCCCCGGTCAGCGCCGACTGGTCCGGCTCGCCGAACCTGCACATCGGCGGCGCCGACGGGGTGAAGCCCTGGCACGTGGCCCGGTTCGACCCGGCGACCGGCCGGCTGACCGCGCTGCGCCCCGGCGCGCAGGTGCTGCTCGCGGTCACCGTCAACGGCGTCCGCGCCGAGGCGACGGTGACCACCGCGGCGGCGGCGGAGGCGCCCGCCGCCTGACCGGCCCGGGGGCGCGGAAGGTGCGTCCGTGCCCCCGGACCGGTGGGCCGCCGGCGGGCTCCTCAACCTGGGGGAGGAGCCCGCCGGCGCCCGCGCGTCAGAAGTCGCCCTCGGCGACCTGGAAGACGGTGAGGCCGAGTGAGCGCCACATCCGGACCACCTGCTGCCGGTCGTCGAAGACCCCGACCACCCGGTAGCGGTCCCGGATCTCCCGCTCGTAGATCTCCTGCTTCACCACGGCGTCCTTGCGGTGGTCGCCGACCGCCCGCAGGTGCAGCGCCAGGTAGGGCACCCGGACGTGCCGGGCCAGCCACGCCTCGGTGTCGGGCCGGGCGGTGGCGTCCCGGCCGGAGCAGAAGACCACCCCGTGCCCGGCCGCGTGCATGGCCCGCACCGCGGCGATCACCGCCTCGTTGGGCGCGTCCTCGCCGACCCGGGTCATGTCGTACGGGCTGCGCGACACGGTCAACGCCACCGTGCCGTCGATGTCGACCAGCACGATGTCGGGGCGCTCGGCGCCCTCCCGCTCCACCCGGGCCGGGCCGCCCGTCCGGGCGGTCGGCACCGGCAGCGGCAGCGGGCGGTTCGCCAGGTAGCGCTCGTGCAACCGGCGGATCGCCGCCTCGCCGACCCGGTCCACCTCGGGGCGCGCCGCGTCCCGGCGCAGGCACTCCTCCAGCGGGACGTCGGTGAAGTCGTGCACCTCGAACGCCGCGCCGTACCGCGCGGCCAGGTCGGCCCAGTCCCGCAGGGTGCGCGAGCGCAGGTTGGTGTCGTCCACGCAGACGCTCACCCGGGCCGCCAGCAGCGCCTCCACCTGGGCCCGCTGCGCCCGGGTGACCTGCCCCTCGGCCCACTGGGTGAAGAGCCGCTCGCCGTGCATCATCCGGCGCAGGTCGTCCCGGTTGATCCGGACCACGCCCGGCTGGAGCCGGCGGGCGAAGGTGGTCTTGCCGGAGGCGGGCAGCCCGCGGGTGGCGATCAGGCGGAACATCCCGTACCTCCCGTTCGTCCCTCGGCCGTCTCCACGAATGCCCGCGAGACGGGCGGGAATGCGTGGCGGGAGGTGTGCGTTACCCCTGCCGGACCTGGTGTGCGGCCCGCTCGACGGGCCGGCGGAAGCCCATGGCACACTGGTCAATCGGCCACCGGTTCCGGTTCACGCCCGAGCCCGTCGTGACGACGGGGAGCACGACGGCGACCCGGCGACCACCGACGAAAGGACCGAGGCGACATGAAGCCCAACATCCACCCGGAGTACGTGACCACCGAGGTCCGCTGCTCCTGCGGCAACACGTTCACGACCCGCAGCACCGCCAAGGGCGGTTCGATCAGCGTCGAGACCTGCAGCGCCTGCCACCCGTTCTACACGGGCAAGCAGCGCGTGCTGGACACCGCCGGCCGGGTCGCGAAGTTCCAGCAGAAGTACGCCAAGGTTCAGGCCAAGAAGGCCAAGTAGCTCCGTCGACGACGCCCGTGTCCGGCTCCGTGCCGGGCGCGGGCGTTCGTCCGTTTGTGCCCGTTTCCGCCCAACCCCGCCCGGTCGTCGTCGAAGGAGCATCCGCAGCATGAGCAGTGAGCGCCTGGCCGCCCTCCTCGACGAGTACGCCGAGCTGGAGCAGCGCCTGGCCGACCCCGCGATCCACGCCGACCAGGGCGCCGCCCGCCGGGTCGGCCGGCGCTACGCGGAGCTGGTCCCGCTGCACAAGGCCGCCGGCGAGCTGGAGCAGGCCCGGGCCGACCTGGCCGCCGCCCGCGAGCTGGCCGCCGAGGACCCGGCCTTCGCCGCCGAGGCCGAGGCGATCGCCGCGTCGCTGCCGGCGCTGGAGGAGCGGCTGGCCGAGCTGCTCATCCCGCGCGACCCGCACGACGCCAAGGACGTGATCGTCGAGATCAAGGCCGGCGAGGGTGGCGAGGAGTCGGCGCTGTTCGCCGGCGACCTGCTGCGGATGTACACCCGCTACGCCGAGCGGCGCGGCTGGGTCACCGAGGTGATCGACGCGCAGGACTCCGACCTCGGCGGGGTCAAGGACGTCTCCCTGGCGATCAAGACCAAGGGCGTGCCCGAGGGCGGCAACGGGGTCTGGTCCCGGCTCAAGTGGGAGGGCGGCGTGCACCGGGTGCAGCGCGTCCCGGTCACCGAGTCGCAGGGCCGGATCCACACCAGCGCGGCCGGCGTGCTGGTGCTGCCCGAGGCCGAGGACGTCGACGTGACCATCGACCCGAACGACCTGCGGATCGACGTGTTCCGCTCGTCCGGGCCGGGCGGCCAGTCCGTCAACACCACGGACTCGGCGGTCCGGATCACCCACGTGCCCACCGGCATCGTGGTCTCCTGCCAGAACGAGAAGTCGCAGCTCCAGAACCGCGAGCAGGCCATGCGTATCCTGCGGGCCCGGCTGCTCGCCGCCGCTCAGGAGCAGGCCGACGCGGCCGCCTCGGACGCCCGTAAGGCGCAGGTGCGCACGGTGGACCGGTCGGAGCGGATCCGCACGTACAACTTCCCGCAGAACCGGATCACCGACCACCGGATCGGCTACACCGCCTACAACCTCGACCTGGCGCTGGCCGGCGAGCTGGACGGGGTGCTCGACGCCCTGGGTGAGGCCGATCGCGCCGCCCGGCTGGCCGGCGAGACGGAGCTGGCCCGGCGCTGACCCGCGCCCGCGCTCAGGAGGCGCGGAGGCGGTCCTTGGCGCGCAGCATCTCCCGGTCGGCCAGCTCGAACGCGGCGCCCAGCGCCTCCCGCACGCTCACCCCGGTGCCCCCGTCGACCTCGGCGAAGCCGATGCTCACCCCGACCGGGGTGCCGGGGACCAGCGACTCCCAGTCCTCGGTGTGCACGGCGGCCTGGATCCGGCGGGCCACCTCGGCCGCCTCCGCCATGCCGGTCTCCGGCAGCACCACGACGAATTCGTCCCCGCCGTAGCGGGACACGAAGTCACCCCGCCGCATCACCCGGTTGATCACCCCGGCGATCCGTTGCAGCACCAGGTCGCCGGAGTGGTGCCCGTGCCGGGTGTTGACCGCCTTGAACCCGTCGAGGTCGCAGACGGCGATCACCACCCGCTCGCCCCGGGCCACCACGGCGCCGATGTAGCGCTCCAGCCGCCGCCGGTTGGGCAGCCCGGTGAGCGGGTCGGTGAGCGCCTCGCCTTCGTAGCGGGCGGCCTCGCGGCGCATCTCCTCGTGGTCGATCCGGGCGGCGATGCCGTCGATGTAGACGTCCCGCAACCGGTCGCTGCGCTGTGCGGCGAGCCGGAACGCGTGCCGGTCGGCCCGGTGCGCGGCGGCGTGGTCACCGGCCCGGGCCAGCGCGATGCTGCGCAGCCGGGGCGCCTCGGCGGCGCCCAGCGTCTCGTCGGAGACCCGGATGGTGTCCAGCCGGGCGACCGCCTCGATGGGCCGGCCCTCGGCGACGGCCAGGCAGACCTGGCCGAGCTGGCGCAGGTCGCGGGCGCGGGCGCTGTCCCCGCCGTGCCCGATCAGCCGGGCCGGGTCGGCGTCCCCACCGGCGTCCACCCGGTCGCCGAGCGAGGCCCGCCGGGCCGCGGCGTAGCCGTAGGCGGCCAGGCTGCTCGGCCGGAGGCTGCCGGCCCGGCCGCTGCGCAGGAACCGCGCCAGGTCGCCGGCCACGTCGCGGAGCACCCGCAGGCAGCCGTCGCTGTCGCCGTTGTGGTCCAGCGCCACCGCGTTGCGCAGCCGGATGCCGGGCGCCGCGAAGGTCTCCTCGGGGATGCCTGCGGTGAGGCCCACCTGGCGGGCGCGCTCGATCGCGCCGAGCGCGTGCCCGTGGAAACTCAGATAGGAGTAGGCCATCGCCAGGTCGTGCCAGCCCCAGGCGGTGTCCCGGTCCGGGTCGTCGTCGGCGCCCAGCGCCCGGGCCGACCGGACCAGATGGGTGACGCAGCGGTCCAGCGCGCCCTGGTGGTGGGCGGCGAGCGCGGCGAGGGCGTTGAGGTGGCCGTGCAGGTAGGGCTCGGCCAAATCCCGGACGGCGGCGTTCGCCTCCTCGATGGCCCGGGTGAACTCCGCCGTCCGACCGAGATTGATCAGCGCGGAGAGGCGCTGCACCAGGGCATCCGCCCGCGCGCGCGGGTCGTCGGTGGTGCGGATGACCCGGTCCAGCAGCGCGCACGCCTCCGCCGAGCGGCTGACCTCCTGCAACGCCCGGGCGCGCCGGAGGGCGTCAACCTGGTCCTCGACCCGGTCGAGCCAGCCCACTCGCGACCTCCTGTCGGTGTGCGTCCGGACGCACCCGCTCGTGAGGTGACCGGCGACGCTTCATGATTATGTCGTGACCTCCCTCCCGCAACACCCGTCCGAAGGGTCAGAACGAGAGCGCCCCTCACTGGTGGTCGCCCGGGCCGCCCGCGCGCTGGCCGCGGCGGGGGTCGAGGCAGCCCGCGCCGAGGCCGAGCAGCTGGCCGCGTACGTGCTGGACGTGCCGCGCGGCCGGCTGGCGCTGGCGGACGGGTTCAGCCCGGCGCAGCGCGACCGCCTCGACACGCTGGTCGACCGGCGGGTGGCCCGGGAACCCCTCCAGCACCTCACCGGCGCCGCCGGCTTCCGGCACCTGGAGCTGGCCGTCGGCCCGGGCGTCTTCGTGCCCCGGCCGGAGACCGAACTGCTCGCCGGCTGGGGGATCGCGCAGGCGGGCCGGCGGGCCGCCCCGCTGGTCGTCGACCTGTGCAGCGGGTCCGGCGCGATCGCCCTGGCGGTCGCCCAGGAGCTGCCGTCGGCCCGGGTGGTGGCCGTGGAGCGGTCCCCGGCGGCGCTGGACTGGCTGCGCCGCAACGCCGCCGCGCGGGCCGCCGCGGGGGACCGGCCGATCGAGGTGGTCGCCGCCGACGTCACCGACCCGGCGCTGCTCGCCGACCTGGTGGGCCGGGTCGACGTGCTGCTCTGCAACCCGCCCTACGTGCCCCGGTCGGTGGCGGTGCCGCCCGAGGTGGCCGCCCACGACCCGGACGAGGCGGTGTTCGGCGGCGCGGACGGGCTGGACATCATCCGACCGGTGGTGGGCCGGGCCGCCGCGCTGCTGCGCCCCGGCGGCGTGCTCGGCGTCGAGCACGACGACACCCACGCCACGGCGGTGCCCGCGCTGCTCGTCGCCGACGGCCGCTACGAGCGGGTCGAGGAGCACGCCGACCTGGTCGGACGGCCCCGGTACGCGACCGCGTCCCGCCGGGCGGACGGCCAGCACGCCGACCCCGCCCCGGCGTGGCAGACTGGCTCCTCGTGATGCTCTACGACTGTCGGTCGCCCGCCGACCGGGACCGCGGCATCGAGGCGGCCATCGAGGCGGTCAAGAACGGGGAGCTCGTCGTCCTGCCGACCGACACGGTCTACGGCATCGGCGCCGACGCCTTCACGCCGTACGCCGTGAAGGCCCTCGCGGACGCCAAGGGCGGCACCCGGCAGGCGCCGCCGGTGCTGATCGGTTCCCGGCACACCCTCGACGGCCTGGTCTTCTCGCTGCCCCGCTCCGCCCGCGAGCTGGTCGAGGCGTTCTGGCCCGGCGCGCTGACCATCGTGGTCGAGCACTCGCCGAGCCTGGCCTGGGACCTGGGCGACTCCAGCGGCACGGTGGCGGTGCGGATGCCGCTGCACCCGGTGGCGCTGGAGGTGCTGCGGGAGACCGGCCCGATGGCGGTGGCCTCGGCCAACAAGGTCGGCCAGCCCGCCGCGCTCACCGCCGAGGAGGCCCGCGACCAGCTCGGCTACGGCGTCCGCGCCTACCTGGAGGCCGGCCCGGCGCTCGACCCGGTGCCGAGCACGATCGTCGACCTGACCGGCGAGGTGCCCCGGGTGCTGCGCCAAGGCGCGGTCACGCTGGAGAAGCTGCGGGACGTGGTGCCGGACATCCTCGACGAGCGGGGGGTCTGAGTGCCCCCGTTCACCGTGCTGCACGTCTGCATGGGCAACATCTGCCGGTCCCCGATGGCCGAGCGGCTGCTCGCGCTCGCCGTCCGGGAGCGGCTGGGCCGGCTCGGCGTCGACCCGGCCCGCGCCGACGAGCTGGTGCACAGCCACAGCGCCGGCACCGGCGGCTGGCACGCCGGCGAGGAGATGAACCCCCCGGCCGCCCGGCAGGTGACCTCGCGGGGTGGCGCGGTGGACGGGTTCGCCGCCCGCCGGCTCCGCTCCGACCTGATCGACGCCGCCGACCTGGTCCTCACCGCCACCGCCGACCAGCAGGAGTACGTGGTGGCGCTGCGCCCGGACGCCGCCGCGCGCACCTTCGTGCTGGGCGAGTTCGGCCGGCTGCTCGGCGCGCTCGACCGGGCCGCGCTGCCCCCGGTGGAGGCCACCCCCGACGCGGTGCACGCCCGGGGCGTGGCGCTGGTGGCGGCGGCGGACGCGGCCCGGCAGGGCAGCGGCGCGCTGCCCACCGACGACCTGGACGACCCCTGGGGTCGCGGCGACCAGTGCTTCAGCCGGGTGGCCGACGAGATCGAGGAGACCGTCCAGCCGCTGGCCACCGCGCTGCTTCCCTGAGGTTCATTCTTTCTCGCGAACTTCCTGCGCGTTTCGCCGAAGATTGCGGCGAAACCGCCGATTCCGGTCATTCTGAACGGGTCCGTACGGCCGGCTCCTGCGGGGAGAGCTGATGAACCGGGCCCACCTGAACAAGCTGTTCACCGTCCTGCTCGCCGGCGTGCTCGCCGGGCTGGCCCTCGGCGCCGCCGCGCTGCCGGCCGCACTGGTCTTCGGGCTCGGCTTCAAGAACCTGATGCCCTACGCCGCGCTGCCGGAGTCGCTGAAGACGCCGGAACCGGCCCAGCGCTCCAACCTCTACGCCAGCGACGGCCGCACCCTCATCACCTCGTTCTACGTCGAGGACCGGGTGGACGTGCCGGTCGGGGAGGTGGCGCCGGTCATGCGGCAGGCCATCGTGGCCGCCGAGGACGTCCGGTTCTACCAGCACCACGGCGTCGACGTGCGCGGCGTGGCGCGGGCCTTCACGGCCAACCGGCGGGAGGGCACCCGGCAGGGCGCCTCCACGCTGACCATGCAGTACGTGCGCAACGCGCTGGCCGGTGACCCCCGGCTGACCGAGGAGCAGCGGGCCCGGGCCACCGAGATCACCGTCGGTCGCAAGATCCGCGAGATGCGGTACGCGCTGGCCCTGGAACGGCAGCTCAGCAAGGACGAGATCCTCGGGCGCTACCTCAACATCGCCTACTTCGGCGCCGGCGCGTACGGCATCGCGGCGGCCAGCAAGCGCTACTTCTCCACCACGCCGGCCAAGCTCACCCTGGCGCAGTCGGCGCTGCTCGCCGGCCTGGTCCGGTCACCGGACACCGACGACCCGATCAACGGCGACGCCGACTCGGCGCTGGGCCGCCGGGCGTACGTGCTGGACCGGATGGTGGAGACCGGCCAGGTGGCCGCGACCGACGCCGCCCGGGCCAAGGGCGAGCAGCTCAACCTCAAGCCCAGCGCCACCCCGAACGACTGCACCGCGGTGCCCGCCGGGCACAACGACTGGGGCTTCTTCTGCGACTGGTTCACCCAGTGGTGGAACGCCCAGCCCGCCTTCGGCAAGACGGCGGACGAGCGGCAGCGCACCCTGCGCCGGGGCGGCTGGTCGATCGTCTCCTCTCTCGACGCCGACGTGCAGGCCAAGGCCACCGAGCAGGTGCTGCGGATCTATCCGAACAGCAACCAGCGGGCCGCGCCGACCGCGGTGGTGCAGCCGGGCACCGGCCGGGTGCTGGCCATGGCCGTGAACCGCAACTACAGCGTGGCGCCGAACGCGGCCGCCGGGCGGAACTACCCGAACACGGTCAACCAGCTGGTCGCGGGCGGCGCGGGCATCGAGGGCTACCAGGCCGGCTCGACCTTCAAGCTCTTCGCCGTGCTGGCCGCGCTGGAGTCCGGGCTGCCGCTGAACACCGAGTTCGACGCGCCCGGCGTCTACGTCACGAAATATCCGATCGACGGCGGCCCGGCGAGCTGCGGGGGCCACTGGTGCCCGGAGAACGCCAACCCGACCTGGATGAACGGTGACCGCACCATGTGGGACGCGTTCGGCCGGTCGGTGAACACCTACTTCGCCTGGCTGACCGAGCGGGTCGGCGCGGACCGGGTGGTGGAGATGGCCCAGCGGCTGGGCATCGTGTTCCGCTCGCCCGAGGACGCCGCGCTGGCCCGGGACGGCGCGCAGAACTGGGGTCCGTTCACCCTCGGGGTCTCCTCGACCACCCCGCTCGACCTGGCCAACGCGTACGCCACGGTGGCCGCCGAGGGGACCTGGTGCCGGCCCACCCCGATCACCTCGATCACGGACGCGACCGGGCGGAAGGTGAGCGCCGGCAACCCGGACTGCCGCCAGGTGCTCGACACCGAGGTGGCCCGGGCGGCGGCGGACGCGGCCCGCTGCCCGGTCGGCGACCAGTCGATGTACCGCCGCTGCGACGGCGGCACCGCCGAGCAGCTGGCCCCGGGCCTGCACCGCCCGCTCGCCGGCAAGACCGGCAGCTCCGAGCGGAACGCCACGGAGACCGTGGTCGCCTTCACGCCGCAGCTCTCCGTGGCGACCATCGCCGCGAACCCGGACGATCCCCGGGACGCCGTGGGCGGCGGGGTCCAGGTCCGCCAGATCGAGGCCGTGGGCCGCCTCCTCGCGTGGGCCCTGCGGGACGAGCCCGTCCTGGACTTCGTCCCGCCGAGCCAGACCGTGGCCCTGGAACGCACCAGTCCGCGCAGCGGCAACTGACCCCAGTCAGTGCCGGCCGGGCCGCTCGGCGCCGCGGGCGATGTTGCGGGCCATGCCGCCGAAGACGACGGCGTGGAACGGGGCGACCGAGGCCCAGTAGAGGTGGCCGGGCAGGCCGTGGGGGAGGAACACGGCGCGCTGGACGTACCGGCTGCGGCCGTCACCGGCCGGCTCGACGCGCATCTCCAGCCAGGCGCGGCCGGGCAGCCGCATCTCGGCGCGCAGCCGCAGCAGCTCGCCGGGGACGATCTCCTCGACCCGCCAGAAGTCCAGCGCCTCGCCGACCTGGAGGCGGTGCGGGTCGCGCCGGCCCCGGCGCAGCCCCACCCCGCCGACGAGCCGGTCCAGCCAGCCCCGCACCGACCAGGCCAGCGGGAACGAGTACCAGCCGTGCTCGCCACCGACCCCCTCGACGACCCGCCACAGGTCCGCCGGCGGTGCGCCCACGGCCCGCTCCCGCACGTCGGTGTACGCCGTCCCACCCGACCACTGCGGATCGGTGGGCAGCGGCTCGGCCGGCGCGTCGGGCCCACTCGCGGTCGACCAGCGGGTCTCCACCTGGGCGTCGCGCACCTTCGCCAGGGCCAGGGCGACCGCCTCGTCGAAGCCGGTCAACCCGCCGGGCGGGTCGGGCACGTACCGGGCGATGTCGTGCTCGCGGGCGACCGCCTCGTGGACCAGGCTCTCCACCAGCGGCCGGGCGATCGAGTTCGGCACCGGCGTCACCCAGCCGACCCAGTGCGAAGAGAGTGACGGGGTCAGCGGCCGGACCGGCAGGATGATCCGCCGGCGCAGGCCGGCGACCCGGGCGTACCGCTGCATCATGTCCTGGAAGGTGAGCACCTCCGGGCCGCCGATGTCGAAGGCCCGGTTCACCTCGGGCGGCAGGTCGGCGCAGCCGACCAGGTAGCGCAGCACGTCGCGGACGGCGATCGGCTGGATCCGGTTGCGCACCCAGCGCGGCGTGACCATGCCCGGCAGCCGCTCGGTCAGATAGCGCAGCATCTCGAACGAGGCCGAGCCGGACCCGATGATCACGGCGGCCCGCAGCACCACCGCCGGCACGCCGCTGGCCAGCAGGATCCGGCCGACCTCCGCGCGGGACCGCAGGTGCGCCGACGGGACGTTCCGGTCCGCCGCGGGCTCCGGCCCGCCCAGGTAGACGATCCGGCGTACGCCCGCGGCGCGGGCCGCGGCGGCGAAGTTCTCCGCCGCCTCCCGGTCGGCCGCCTCGAAGCCCCGCTGGCCGAGCGAGTGGACCAGGTAGTAGGCCACGTCCACGCCCTCGAACGCGGCCGGCAGCGTCTCGGGCCGGCGCAGGTCGCCCTCGACGATCTCGGCCCGGGACGCCCACGGCACGTCGCGCAGCCGTCCCGCCTTGCGGGCCAGGCAGCGAACGGTGTGCCCGTCGGCCAGCAGCCGGGGCGCGAGGCGACCACCGATGTAACCCGTGGCGCCGGTGACGAGGCATCGCACGGCTTCCAGTCTGCGGCTCCGTAGACTCCTTCGCTGTGGAGAACGCGAGGAACACCTTCTGGGGGCCGGACTTCCAGCAGCTCAGCGCCGCCGATCCGGAGATCGCCGAGGTGGTGCTGGGGGAGTTGGCGCGGCTGCGCGGCGGGCTGCAACTGATCGCCAGCGAGAACCTCACCTCGCCGGCGGTGCTGGCCGCCCTGGGTTCCACGCTGACCAACAAGTACGCCGAGGGCTACCCGGGCCGGCGCTACTACGGCGGCTGCGCCGAGGTCGACCGGGCCGAGGAGCTCGGCATCGCCCGGGCCAGGGAGCTGTTCGGCGCCGAGCACGCCAACCTCCAGCCGCACTCCGGCGCGAGCGCCAACCTGGCCGCGTACGCCGCCCTGGTGCAGCCGGGTGACACCGTGCTGGCCATGGACCTGCCGCACGGCGGGCACCTCACCCACGGCAGCCGGGTGAACTTCTCCGGCAAGTGGTTCCACCCGGTCGGCTACACCGTCCGGCGGGACACCGAGCTGATCGACTACGACGAGGTGCGCGACCTGGCCCTCGCGCACCGGCCGAAGCTCATCATCTGCGGCGCGACGGCGTACCCGAGGTTGATCGACTTCGCCCGGTTCCGGGCGATCGCCGACGAGGTCGACGCCTACCTGATGGTGGACGCGGCGCACTTCATCGGGCTGGTCGCCGGGCGGGCGATCCCGTCCCCGGTCCCGTACGCCGACGTGGTCACCTGCACCACCCACAAGGTGCTGCGCGGCCCGCGCGGCGGCATGATCCTCTGCCGGGAGCCGCTGGCCGCCCGGATCGACAAGGCGGTCTTCCCGTTCACCCAGGGCGGCCCGCTGATGCACGCGGTCGCCGCCAAGGCGGTCGCCCTGCGCGAGGCCGCCCAGCCGGAGTTCCGGGCGTACGCCTCCCAGGTCGTCAGCAACGCCCAGGCGCTCGCCGACGGGCTCGCCGCCGAGGGCATGCGGCCGGTCTCCGGCGGCACCGACACCCACCTGGCCCTGATCGACCTGCGCGAGGCCGGGGTGACCGGGGCCGCGGCCGAGGCGCGCTGCGACTCCGCCGGCATCACGCTGAACAAGAACGCCATCCCGTACGACCCGCAGAAGCCGATGGTCGCCTCCGGCATCCGGGTCGGCACGCCCAGCGTCACCACTCAGGGCATGCGCGAGGGCGAGATGCGCCGGATCGCCACGCTGATCGCCCGTGCCGTGCGCACCGACCCGGAGTCGCCCGGGGGCGCCGACGAGCTGGGCCGGATCGCCGGCGACGTGACCGAGCTGGTCGGGGCCTTCCCGGCGTACCCCCGTGGCTGACCCGGGGACGCGCGCGGCGGAGGCGGCCGCGGACCGCGGGTGGCGGCTGCGTCACCTGCCCGTACTGGTGATCGCCTCGGTGCTGATGGCCGCCGTGGCGGCGGTGGCCGGCGGACTGGCCCGGGGAGCCGACGGCGCCCTGGGCGCCGCGGCCGGGGTGGCCGTCACCGCGGCCAGCTACACGCTCACGACAGTCGTGCTGGCCTGGGCGGACGCCCGGGACCCGCAGCTCGTGCTCCCGTTCGGGCTGGGCGTCTACATCGCCAAGATGACCCTGCTCGCCGGGGTGATGGTGCTGGTGGCGTCGACCGGCTGGCCGGGGCTCGTCCCGTTCGCCCTGGGCATCGCCGCGGGCATCGTGGTGTGGACCGGGGTGCACATCTGGTGGCTGACCACCGTGCACTCCCGCCGCGTCCACGGCTGAACCATCCCAGTGTTCGGACGGCCGCCGGTGTGTCCGCGATCGGTCATTCTCTCAGTGGCGGGAGGGGAGTAGCGTGCCTCCAGACGACTTCGCCCACCCGTGTCCCACACAACCAGGTTGTGCGGGGGGTGAGGCACAGCCTCTTCGGCTCGACTGATATCGTTCGCCCCGTCATGGCCGGTGACCAGAAACCCCCCAGCGCTGGCGGCCCGAGCGACGTTCCGCCCGGTGCCGGTCAGGGGTGGACCGCGCTCTCGTACCTCATCGGGGGCATGCTCGTCTGGGGTTTCATCGGCTGGCTGGTCGACCGTTGGCTCGACACCGGAGGCGTCGCCACCGGGATCGGGATCGTGCTCGGCATGGCCGGGGGGATCATCCTGGTCGTCCGCCGACTGGGCACGCCTACTTAGGAAGGGACGCGGTGTTCGGACAGGCGAACGTCCTGGCTCAGGGCCAGGCGGAATTCCCACCGAAGGTGGGGGACTTCTACCTGCCCAGCATCCTGCCCTGGGGTGCGGAGAACTCGTACTGGTTCACCAAGATCACGGCGATGGTGTGGATCGCCGTCGGCGTCCTGATCATCTTCTTCCTGGCCAGTTACCGGAACCCCCAGCTGGTCCCGACCAAGAAGCAGTGGTTCGCCGAGTCGATCTACGGCTTCGTGCGCAACAACATCGCGGTCGACATGATCGGGCACGCGGGGGTGCGCTTCGCGCCCTACTTCACGACGCTGTTCTGCTTCGTCCTGCTGACGAACGCGTTCGCGATCATCCCGTTCTTCCAGATCTCGCCGAACTCGCACATCGCCTTCCCGGCCTTCCTCGCCGTGATCAGCTACGTGCTCTTCAACTACATCGGCATCCGGCACCACGGCTTCGTGAAGTACTTCAAGAACTCCCTGATCCCGCCGGCGCCCTGGTACATCCTGCCGCTGCTGATCCCGATCGAGTTCTTCTCCACCTTCCTGGTCCGGCCGTTCTCGCTCGCCGTCCGTCTCTTCGCGAACATGTTCGCCGGCCACATGCTCCTGCTGGTCTTCACGCTCGGCGGGTTCGCCATGCTCAGCGCCAACGCCTGGCTGGCTCCGGTCTCGGTGCTGTCCTGGGTGATGACGATCGCGCTGACCTTCCTCGAGTTCCTGGTGATCTGTCTGCAGGCGTACGTCTTCACGGTGCTGACCGCCAGCTACGTGCAGGGCGCGCTCGCCGACGAGCACTGATTCACTTCGCACCAACCGTTGTCGTCCCGCGTGACCGTCACGCGTGATAACCAGGAGGAACCGCAATGAGCATCCTTGCCGAGGTAACGGGCAGCACCGCTGCCATCGGTTACGGCCTGGCCGCCATCGGCCCGGGCATCGGCGTGGGCCTGGTCTTCTCGGCCTACATCCAGTCGACGGCCCGCCAGCCGGAGTCGTCCCGGATGACCCTCCCGTACGTCTGGATCGGCTTCGCCGTCATCGAGGCCCTGGCGCTGCTCGGTATCGCCTTCGGCTTCATCTGGGCCGGCTGATCCGCCTTCTCTGACCGGGAGGTTTCCCATGTACTTCCTCGCCGCTGAGGGTGGTGAGACGACCCACAACCCGATCATCCCCGTCTGGCAGGAGATCGTGGTCGGTGGGATCGCCTTCCTCGTCCTCTGCTTCGTGCTGATGAAGTTCGTCTTCCCCCGCATGGAGCAGACGTTCCAGGCCCGGGTCGACGCGATCGAGGGCGGCATCAAGCGCGCCGAGGCCGCCCAGGCCGAGGCGAACCAGCTGCTCGAGCAGTACCGGGCCCAGCTCGCGGAGGCGCGTACCGACGCCGCCAAGATCCGCGACGACGCCCGGGCCGACGCCGAGGGCATCCGTCAGGACATCCTCGCCAAGGCGCGCGAGGAGTCCGACCGGATCATCGCCGCCGGCAAGGAGCAGCTCGCCGCGGAGCGGGCCACCATCGTGCGCGAGCTGCGCACCGAGGTCGGCACCATCGCGGTGGACCTGGCCAGCAGGATCGTCGGTGAGTCGCTCGCCGACGAGGCGCGTCGCAAGGGCACCGTGGACCGGTTCCTGAGCGGTCTCGAGAGCACGGGGGCCCGCTGATGCAGGCCGCCAGCCGGGAGTCGTACAAGGTCGCGGCCGACCGCCTCGACGAGTACGCCCGCGGCGCGGAGCCGTCGGCGGTGGCCTCCACCGCCGACGACATCCTCTCCGTCGCCGCCCTGCTGCGGCGCGAGCCGCGGCTGCGCCGGGCGCTGTCCGACCCGGCCCGCAGCGGTGCGGACCGGAGCGGCCTGCTCGGCGACATGCTGCGCGGCCGGATCGGCGCCGACGCGCTCGACCTGCTCGCCTCGCTCGTCGCCGGCCGCTGGTCGGCTCCGTCGGAGCTGCTCGACGGCGTCGAGCGGCTGGGCGTGGAGGCGCTCCTGGCGAGCGCCGACAAGGCCGGCGAGCTGGGCGAGGTCGAGGACGAGCTGTTCCGCTTCGGGCAGGTCGTCTCGGGCTCCCCGGAGCTGTCCAACGCGCTCTCCGACCCGATGGCCCCGGCCGAGCGGCGGGCCACCCTGGCCGACCAGCTGCTCGCCGGCAAGGCCCGGCCGATCACCGGTCGCCTCGTCGGGGCCGCGCTCGGCGGCTTCGGGGGACGCTCCTTCACCGGGGCGCTCACCCGGCTGGTCGAGCTGGCCGCCGACCGGCGGGACCGCCAGGTCGCATACGTGACCGTCGCGGCCCCGCTGAGTGACGAGGAGGAGCGACGCCTGGGTGCCCGCCTCTCCGAGATGTACGGTCGGGAGGTCTCCGTCAAGCAGACGGTGAACCCCGACGTGCTCGGCGGAGTGAGTGTCCGGGTCGGTTCCGACCTGTACGACGGCACCGTCCTGCGCCGCCTCAACGAGACCCGCAACGCGCTCGCGAAGCGCTGATCAGCGCCACGCAGCCCTGATTCGATGCCATCGGACCGGTCGGTACTAGGTATCCCGGGCCCCTGATACTTAAGGAAGCAGAGGATGGCCGAGCTGACCATCTCGACGGAGGAGATCCGCGGCGCCCTGGAGCGCTACGTCTCCTCCTACACGGCCGACGTCTCCCGCGAGGAGGTCGGCACCGTCGCCGACGCCGGTGACGGCATCGCCCACGTCGAGGGTCTGCCCTCGACCATGACCAACGAGCTCCTGGAGTTCGAGGACGGCACGCTCGGCGTGGCGCTGAACCTCGACGTCCGGGAGATCGGTGTCGTCGTCCTCGGTGACTTCGGCGGGATCGAGGAGGGGCAGCGGGTCAAGCGGACCGAGCGCGTGCTCTCCGTCCCGGTCGGCGACGCGTTCCTCGGCCGCGTGGTGAACGCGCTCGGCGAGCCGATCGACGGCCTCGGCGACATCGCCAACGAGGGCTACCGCGAGCTGGAGCTCCAGGCCCCGAACGTGATGTCCCGGCAGTCGGTCTTCGAGCCCCTGCAGACCGGCATCAAGGCCGTCGACGCCATGACCCCGATCGGTCGTGGTCAGCGCCAGCTGATCATCGGTGACCGGAAGACCGGCAAGACCACGGTCGCCCTGGACGCCATCCTCAACCAGCGGGACAACTGGCGCTCCGGCGACCCGACGAAGCAGGTCCGCTGCATCTACGTCGCCGTCGGCCAGAAGGCCTCCACCATCGCCTCCATCAAGGGGACGCTGGAGGAGGCCGGCGCGATGGAGTACACCACCATCGTGGCCTCCCCGGCCTCCGACCCGGCCGGCTTCAAGTACCTCGCCCCGTACACCGGCTCGTCCATCGGCCAGCACTGGATGTACGGCGGCAAGCACGTCCTGATCGTCTTCGACGACCTGAGCAAGCAGGCCGAGGCGTACCGGGCCGTGTCGCTGCTGCTGCGCCGCCCGCCGGGCCGCGAGGCCTACCCGGGTGACGTCTTCTACCTGCACTCCCGGCTGCTGGAGCGCTGCGCCAAGCTCTCCGACGAGCTGGGCGGCGGCTCGATGACCGGTCTGCCGATCATCGAGACCAAGGCGAACGACATCTCGGCGTTCATCCCCACCAACGTCATCTCCATCACCGACGGCCAGATCTTCCTGGAGACCGACCTGTTCAACCAGGGCGTCCGGCCGGCCATCAACGTCGGCACCTCGGTCTCCCGGGTCGGTGGCGCCGCGCAGGTGAAGCCGATGCGGAAGGTGGCCGGTTCGCTCCGGCTCAACCTGGCCCAGTACCGCGAGCTGGAGGCGTTCGCCGCCTTCGCCTCCGACCTGGACAAGGCCTCCCGCGCCCAGCTGGACCGCGGTTCCCGCCTGGTCGAGCTGCTCAAGCAGCCGAACTACTCGCCGTACCCGGTGCAGGAGCAGGTCGTCTCCGTGTGGGCCGGCACCGAGGGCAAGCTGGACGACATCCCGGTGGGCGAGGTCCGCCGCTTCGAGTCGGAGTTCCTCCAGTACCTCCGGCACAAGCACGAGGGCGTCCTGGCGGCCATCGCCGACAACAAGTGGGACGACGACATCATCGGCTCGCTCGACTCGGCCATCACCGAGTTCAAGAAGGTCTTCCTGGGCAAGGAGGACGAGCACCGGATCAACGAGCCGGCCGCGCAGCCGCTGGAGGGCGAGGAGAACCGCGAGACGGTGACCCGCTTCCGCGACGGCTCGACCGACCGCCCGGCTGAGAGCTGACGATGGCCGCGCAGGTTCGCGTTCTTCGTCAACGGATCCGCTCGGCGAAGTCGATGAAGAAGATCACCAAGGCGATGGAGCTCGTCGCGACGAGCCGCATCGCCAAGGCCCAGGCCCGGGTGGCGGCTTCGCTGCCGTACGCCCAGGCCATCACCGGCGTGCTCACGGCGCTGGCCTCGAACGCGCGGATCGACCACCCGCTGCTCACCCCGCGCGAGCGGGTGCAGCGGGCGGGCGTCCTGCTCGTCACGGCCGACCGTGGCCTGGCCGGTGGTTACAGCACCAACGCGATCCGGACCGCGGAGTCGCTGATCGCCCGGCTGCGGGCGGACGGCAAGGAGCCGGTGCTCTACGTCGTCGGCCGCAAGGGCGTGACGTACTACCGGTTCCGCAACCGGGAGATCGCGGCGAGCTGGACGGGCTTCTCCGAGCAGCCGGGCTTCTCCGACGCGCGAGAGGTGGGCGAGACGCTGATCAAGGCGTTCTCGGCCGGCGCGGACGACGTCGAGGGTCAGGCCGGCGCGGACGGGATCGTCGGCATCGACGAGCTGCACATCGTCTACACCGAGTTCAAGTCCCTGATGACCCAGACTCCGGTCGCGAAGATCATCGGCCCGATGCAGGTCGAGGACCGTCCGCGGTCCGAGGGCCTGCTGCCGGCGTACGAGTTCGAGCCGGAGGCGGAGGCGCTGCTCGACGCGCTGCTGCCGAAGTACATCAACACGCGGATCTACGCGGCGTTGCTGGAGTCGGCGGCCAGCGAGTCGGCGGCCCGTCGGCGGGCCATGAAGAGCGCCACCGACAACGCCGAAGAGATGATCGAGAAGTACACGCGCGAGATGAACTCGGCCCGCCAGGCCGGGATCACCCAGGAGATCAGTGAGATCGTCGGCGGCGCGAACGCGCTGGCCGCGTCGGGAAGTGAAGTGTGATGACTGCCCCAGTAGAGACCAAGACGGCCACGGGTCGCGTGGTCCGGGTCATCGGCCCGGTCGTCGACGCCGAGTTCCCGCGCGACGCCATGCCGGACCTGTTCAACGCCCTCCACGTGAACGTGACGCTCTCCGGCGGCGAGAAGACGCTGACCCTCGAGGTCGCCCAGCACCTGGGTGACAACGTGGTCCGCGCAATCTCGATGCAGCCGACCGACGGCCTGGTCCGCGGCTCGGAGGTCCGGGACACCGGCTCGCCGATCACCGTGCCGGTGGGCGACGCCGTCAAGGGCCACGTGTTCAACGCGATCGGCGAGGTCCTCAACCTCACCGAGGGCGAGACGCTCGAGGCGGACGACCGCTGGCAGATCCACCGCAAGGCCCCGGCCTTCGCGGACCTGGAGCCGAAGACCGAGATGCTGGAGACCGGCATCAAGGTCATCGACCTGCTCGCCCCGTACGTCAAGGGCGGCAAGATCGGCCTGTTCGGCGGCGCGGGCGTGGGCAAGACGGTGCTCATCCAGGAGATGATCACCCGGGTGGCCCGGAACTTCGGTGGTACCTCGGTCTTCGCCGGCGTGGGTGAGCGCACCCGTGAGGGCAACGACCTCATCGCCGAGATGACCGAGTCCGGCGTCATCGACAAGACCGCGCTGGTCTACGGCCAGATGGACGAGCCGCCGGGCACCCGCCTGCGGGTCGCCCTCTCCGCGCTGACCATGGCGGAGTACTTCCGCGATGTGAAGAAGCAGGAGGTGCTGCTCTTCATCGACAACATCTTCCGCTTCACCCAGGCCGGTTCCGAGGTCTCCACGCTGCTCGGCCGCATGCCGAGCGCCGTGGGTTACCAGCCGACCCTGGCCGACGAGATGGGCGAGCTCCAGGAGCGGATCACCTCCGTCCGGGGCCAGGCCATCACCTCGATGCAGGCGATCTACGTGCCCGCCGACGACTACACCGACCCGGCGCCGGCCACCACGTTCGCCCACCTGGACGCGACCACCAACCTGGAGCGGTCGATCTCCGACAAGGGCATCTACCCGGCCGTGGACCCGCTGGCGTCCTCGTCCCGGATCCTCGCCCCGGACTTCGTCGGCGCCGAGCACTTCGCGGTCGCCACCGAGGTGAAGCGGATCCTGCAGCGCTACAAGGACCTGCAGGACATCATCGCCATCCTCGGCATCGAGGAGCTCTCCGAGGAGGACAAGGTCACGGTGGGCCGGGCCCGCCGGATCGAGCGCTTCCTGTCGCAGAACACCTACGCCGCCGAGCAGTTCACCGGCGTGCCGGGCTCGACGGTCCCGATCAAGGAGACCATCGACGCGTTCAAGAAGATCAGCGAGGGCGAGTACGACCACTTCCCCGAGCAGGCGTTCTTCATGTGCGGCGGTCTCGAGGACCTCGAGAAGAAGGCCAAGGAGCTGATGGAGGGCTGAGAGCCCGATCACACTCCACAGAGGCCGCCCCGACGATGTCGGGGCGGCCTCTGCCTGTTCAGGGTCCCTCGTTACCAGATGCCCGGTTCTGCGGCAAGCGGTTCGGCAGGCCGCGCGGTACCGTTCGTGACACGACGCTCACATCATGGGCGTTGATCTCTGCAACGAAACGGATCCGCTCGCCCGTCTACCAGTCGTGGGCGTGACGATGGGAGATGCTCGTGGGTGAGGCCGGCGCGGACCGCGGCAAGCGGTCCATGTGGCGCGGCGTGCCGCGATGGGCGCGGGTCTGCACGATCCTCGGCGTCGTCATGATGGTGCTCAGCGGCTCCGTGCTGGTGGGCTACCACGCGCTGGTCGCCCGCTACGAGGGTGCGGTCGGCAAGGGCGACCTCTTCGGCGACCAGGCGGCCGGCGCCAACCAGAAGAAGAGCGACATCAAGGGCCCGCTGAACATCCTGCTGGTGGGTGTCGACCCCCGCAACACGAAGGCCCGCCCGCTCGCCGACTCGATCATGGTCCTGCACGTGCCGGCCGGCCTGGACCGGGCCTACCTCTTCTCGCTCCCGCGCGACCTGCGGGTGGAGATCCCCAGCTTCCCCAAGGCCGACTACGCCGGCGGCACCGACCGGATCAACGCCGCCATGTCGCACGGCAGCGTGGTGGCCGGGCAGAACCCGAGCGCGGCGCAGGGCTTCGAACTGCTCGCCCAGACCGTCCAGCGGGTCACCGGGATCGAGCGCTTCGACGCCGGTGCGATCATCAACTTCACCGGCTTCAAGAAGATCGTCGACGCCATGGGCGGCGTCGACATGTACATCGAGCGGGACGTCACGTCCGAGCACCTGAAGCCGGACGGCACGCCGCGCCAGCTGAAGCCGGGCGGTGGCGGCTACCTGGGCCCGCAGGCCGTCTACAAGAAGGGCAACGCCCACCTCAAGGGCTGGCAGGCGCTGGACTACGTCCGGCAGCGCTACCCGCGCAACGGCGTGCCCGATGCCGACTACGGCCGGCAGCGGCACCAGCAGCAGTTCATCAAGGCGATGGCGAACCAGGCGTTCAGCGCCGACGTGGTGACCAACCCGGTGAAGCTGGACCGGGTGCTCCGCGCGGCCGGCCAGTCGCTGGTCTTCAACGGCCGGGGCAACAGCGTGGTCGACTTCGCCCTCGCCCTGAAGGGAATCCGGGCCGACTCGATCGAGACGATCAAGCTGCCCGGCGGCCCGGTCGAGACCAGTCGCGGATACCAGGGGGAACGCCTGCTGCCACCCGCCGAGGACTTCTTCGCGGCGCTGCGCAACGAGCAACTCGACGCGTTCCTGCTGGAGCACCCGGACTTCAAGCAGAAGAACAAGTAGCGTGAGCGCCAGCGGGCCCCGGCGGGTGCCGGGGCTCGTCGACGTGACCGTGGCGCAGCTCTCGCCACCCGCGTTGGGTGGGCTTCCGGGGCGCGACTAGACTTTCGGCAATCCGCCGCCGCAGCAAGGAGACAGCGTGGCACAGCAGCTTCACGTCGAGCTCGTAGCCGTCGAGGAGAAGGTCTGGTCCGGCGAGGCCGAGATGGTCGTCGCCCGAACGACCGAGGGTGAGCTGGGTGTGCTGCCGGGGCACGCGCCCCTGCTCGGCCAGCTCGCGGAGCCCAGCCAGGTACGCATCAAGCAGGCCGGCGGCGAGCAGCTCGCGTACGACGTGGCGGGCGGGTTCCTGTCGGTGTCCGGTGAGGGCGTGACCGTCCTCGCCGAGAGCGCCACCCCGGCCACCCCGGCGCGCTGAGCCGACCCGCCGATGGAGATCGTGGAAGGGATCGGAATCGGCGTCGCGGTCATTCTCGTGGCGCTTCTGATCCTCTTCATTCGGCGGGCCCTGTTCACCCGCAGCGGGGGCATCATCCGACTCAGCGTGCGGGTCTCCACGATCCTCGACGGCCGGGGCTGGTCACCCGGCTTCGGCCGTTTCGTCGGCGACGAGCTCCGCTGGTACCGCATGTTCAGCTTCGCGCTGCGTCCCAAGCGGGTGCTCTCCCGCAAGACGCTGGCCGTGGAGCGGCGCCGGCTGCCCGAGGGCCAGGAACGGCTCTCCATGCCGTCCGACTGGGTGATCGTGCGCTGTACCAGCAACCACGCCCCCGTCGAGATCGCCATGGCACGGTCCACGGTCACCGGCTTCCTCTCCTGGCTCGAGGCCGCCCCACCCGGGGCGGTCTCGCCGCGTCTGGCCTCCCAGGACTGGCCTGCCGCCTGACCGCGCCTCGCCCGCTTGCCCGGCCCCGGTCCGGCTGAACCAGCGACCCCGCGTCGCTCGTTTGCTCTGCAGCCACGGGCGCAGCGGCGGCATTGTTCTCTTGCTCTGCAGCCACCCGCGCAGCGCCGGCCGTGCGCTCTTGCTCTGCAGCCACCGGCGCAACACCGGCGGACTTCGGGGTGCTGCGTGGAGGGCTGCAGAGCAAAGGCGACCGAGCGGATGGCCTGGGTCGTGTGGTCGCCCCGCCCAGCGGTGACATTTTGGGTTGTATGTCCCCTTCGCGCCTCGCCGTCGGCCGCTGGGTGGAACGCTATGGATGTCTCCGACGCCGGGATACCTCCATGGGGTTCCACCGGCCGTCCCGGGCTGGGCGGGCTGTCCGTTTCGCGGGTGACCGGGGGCACGCTGGTGGCGGAATGGCTGGTGGGCGGGGGTCGTTATACCCGGTGCACGACCGAGGACCACGGCCCCGCCCAGCGGGGTGCCCGGCCCCACGGAGGCAGGGCGCTCCAGCTAG